>JBEBQJ010000035.1:0-32260 GCA_040395455.1 Sphingobacterium yanglingense
ACCCCACGAACCACGTCCTCATATACAGCATCGGTATGCCCAAGTGCCAGCACAATTCCAGCTTCGCAGATATGATCACCAAATTCCAAAGCACCTGGGAGCTCCGGAGCGGCACTCCAACGAGCAATCAAATGTCTATATTTATTCAAAATAGACTGATATTCTAACGGATCTGGATTCCGAATAAAACGAGGGTCTTGTGCTCCCCGTTGATTCATGGCAAAATAAGGTCCCTCTAGATGTAAGCCATAAAACCTAGCACCAGATTGATTCACAGAGAGAGACTGTTCGTACACGCTAAAAGTTTCCCACAATAGTTCAGCCTCACTTGTCAATGTAGTAGGAAACATAGCTGTTGTCCCAAACTTTGCATGCGTTTCAGCAATGGTAAGATAAGCATCCAACTCATTGTCCATAAAATCAGCTCCTCCTCCTCCGTGCACATGTATATCAATAAAACCCGGGGATAGATACAAGCCTTGCGCATCTATAATCTCCCCTTTTTCGGTGCCCTTGGGTAATGTTTTATAATCGCCAATAGCTACAATACGTCCGTCCTTTATAGAGACCCAGCCTCTATCAATAATCTCATTCGGACGGATTACATGCGCATTAATAATCGTTAGCATAATCAGAATATCTTATATCTTTTTCCAAGAAGTAACTTTATGCCCATAAAACGCATAAAATGTAATATACAAAAAACAAGGTACTAATACCCAATAAGCCAACTGTTCGTTCGCCTTATCCGCAACAGCTCCATAGATCATCGGAAGAATGGCATTACCACATAACCCCATAATCAATAGTGCCGATCCCTGTTTAGCATATTTCCCCAAGCCATCGAGCGCCAATGGCCATATACCAGCCCAAATAAGGGCATTAGGTAGACCTATAAATACCAAAAACCAAATGGAAACATTGACATCATAGCCCATCCAGCCTACATTTTGGTTCATTACACACACCATCAATGCAAAGAACAGCCCTAACAAACTACAAATCTGCAGCATTCGCTTTTGACTCAGTACCCTTGGAATCAAGAGAATTCCCATAAAATACCCCACAATAGTAGCAGAAAGTGTGTAAGAAGGAAATGTCTTCGCTTCCAATAGAGTCACCCCCATAGAGTCTGCATAGTTAATGATCGTATCGATAGCGATTACCTGTGTCCCTACATGCAGAAAAATTGCAATAGCGCCTAATACCAGATGCGGAAACTGGAATAAACTATCCCGACCAGCAGACACCTCTCTGCCTTCAGGATTTTCAATCTCAGGAAGAGGTGAAAACCGGACAAACAATCCTATTAAAAATAGAACAGCTGCCATAACCGAATAGGGAACCACCACACGCATAATCAAATCATCAAGTACTTCTGCTCTTAAGATATCATCCATCAGTGGAATAGCCTTAAAAAGCTCGTTATCACTCGGTTTTAAAATAGCCCACGAGAATACTAAAGGAGCCAGTATACCGGCTCCTTTGTTACATATTCCCATAATACTGATACGCTGGGCAGCTCGCTCTTTGTCTCCAATCAGCGTGATATACAGATTAGCAACAGTTTGTAAAACAGCCAAACCAGCACCCAACGTAAATAATCCAAACAAGAAAATAACATATGTACGTCCAAATGCAGCAGGAACAAAAAGTAATGCCCCTACAGCCATAATCCAAAAACCGACAACGATTCCCTTTTTGTATCCGACACGTTTCAATAGATAGGAAGAAGGCATAGACATCACCAAATAAGAAATGTAAAATGCAAACGCAACCAAATAAGACTGAAAATTGGTCAATTCACAGGCTATCTTAAAGTAAGGAATCAGGATGGCATTCACCCAAGAAACAAAGCCGAAAATAAAAAACATCATCCCGATAATTCCAATCGAAATATACGTACTCTTCTTATCTAATGTCTGTGTGGTCATAAATATGTATCTTATAATTTAGAAGACGATCCTTGATCTAAAAATATCACACAGTCTTCATGTTGTTGTAATATACTAGACGGATTCAAGTTAGAGATTGGTAATGTCAGACAGTTTTTAACCGCTTCCGCTTTTCGTTCATCAGGCACAGCACATACAATCTTCTTAGACTTCATTATTTGCTTGATGGACATCGATATAGCCTGTAGAGGCACCTCTTCAAGACTTCCAAACCACCCTTCCCCCATTTGTTGTTGTCTACACTGCTGATCCAGATTCACAATAAGATAAGCATCTTCAACATCAAAGTCTGCAGGTGGATCATTAAATGCCAAATGACCATTTTCCCCGATTCCAACGAAAGCAACATCAATCGGATGCGCACTTATTTTCTTCTCCAATCGTTCACACTCTTCCTCTGGACTATTTTCACCATTGATCAGTATTACCTCCAATAGGGGATCTACTTTAGCAACAAAACGCTCGGTAAGATATTTACGAAAACTTGCTTTATGTGTAATAGGCATCCCAATATATTCGTCCAAATGGAACATACGGACCTTAGACCAATCAATACCCGCAGTTGCAATCAGTGTTTCGATTGTCTCAAACTGACTCTGCCCCGTGGCCAAGATTATATTTGCCTCCCCTCTTTCTGCGATAGCTTGTTTAATCCATTCTGCGCCCATTTTACCCGCATGTTTCCCTAAATCCTGACGTGTTTCAAATCTTTCAATCTTCATTAGCAATAAAATTATTTATGAGTATACAATATAATAGACAGCCCCCTTAATCGGTAGCATCCCTATTTTTATTCCATTCTATATATTAACACAATACTACAAGGTAATCACCTTCGTATTGCCTCCGGTTTTTAGGTTGATATCATGAACAACGTTATCTTTCCATCTTCCCATTGTAAAGTCGGGAATTGCTATGGGTTTGGAGCCATTTGCCACCGACCATTCGCTCAATGGACCGATTGCACTCCAGGACGCTGCATCATACACATCCATATCCACTGGCAATCCGTTTCTTAAGCAATCGATCAGCCTCCAGTCCATCATAAAGTCCATACCGCCATGTCCTCCGATATCTTTGGCAAGCTCCCCAATATGTTTTATAATCTGAGGTTCATGCTCCATCCGGAGTTCGTTTAGTTTATCCTCTGTTAGAAAGTCATCATGCCCAATAGCTATTTTTCCGGGAAGTGGATACTTTTGTGCAAATGCTTTCGTCCCGCTCACCATATGAATCCTAGAGTAAGGACGAGGGGTACTCACATCATGTTGCAGTGCAATCGTAGCACCACTATGCGTCATAATATTTGACAGGTTCATGTTGCCCCGGAATGGCTTATCCACGTAGCTTTCAAATCGCTTATCCTTGCTGGCCATTTCCTTCGCCTTATTGCGCAAACTGAAATCCGCAGAAGACATCGACGATAGATATTCCAACCGATTACCTCTATTAACATTAAGCACCTGACATACGGGCCCTATCCCATGAGTTGGATAGAGATTACCATTCCGATGCGCATTCTCCTTCAATCGCCAAAAATCATAACGCTTCTCTTCATCAAAAAAGCTATTCAAGATGTCATGTATATAGGCGCCTTCACAATGCACAATATCACCGAAGAATCCCTGTCTTGCTAAGTTCAATGTTAATAATTCAAAGAAATCATAGCAACAGTTTTCCAAAATAACACAGTGCTTCTTGGTACGCTCAGAAGTCATCACCAGTCGCCAGCAATCCTCTACCGTTGTTGCGGCGGGTATTTCCAAGGCGACATGTTTTCCCTGCTCCATGGCATAAATAGCCATCTCTGCATGTGTCTGCCAATGGGTAGCGATATAGACTAGATCAATATCTTCCCTCGAACACATATCTTTCCATGCTGTATCACCAGTAGTATACAACTGGGCTTCGTGTCCCTCTGACTGAATACGTTTCTTAGCGGCATTCGCTTTTTCGGCCCGTACATCACATATCCCCTGTATACGTACCCCTTCTATCCGACTCATTCGCTCGACTGCGGCCGATCCTCTATTTCCAACACCTATAAACGCTAATCTGACGGTATCTAAGGCTGGTGCGGCATAGCCAGACATATTAAAAATTGGCTTATATTTCTTCTCTGCCTCTTTTATAATATTCTTGAGCTTGCCCTTATCTTGCACCGCACCACTTGACTGCAATGCAGGAGCCATCAATCCCAATCCTGCTAATCCAGAGAGTTTTAAAAATGATCTTCTATTTGTTCCCATAGTTCATTAATTAAAGTGAATTACACTTTCGTTATTTAACAATTCCTTTAGACGCTTTACCTTATATTCAAAATCAAGCTGTTCACTTTTTAAGACTTTTCGGCCGGAAGTACCAATCAATCCATCAACATAGAACGCACCTTTTCCAAGAGCCAACAACAACTGCACATCTCCCCACGAGATAATACCCGGTAAATGCATCGCCATATTAGTTCCCTCTTTTGTTCGGTCCGCTGCTGCAACATAATCAGGCACATAACTGTAGGGCAAATCAGAAAGGAGATATTGCATAGCAGCAGGAGACATCGCTCCGTACATCAAGGCGCAGATTGAAGTCTCCCGGTCTCCCACTACTTCGATTTCGGTATCAGGAAACTCTTTTTTGATGTATCCGATAACCACATTCATCTCGGATAGCCAGATAGACATCATAGACTCACCCAACCATAACAACGATCGCGACAAGGTATGAAAACGAGGCAACTGCCCATCAATCTGATCGGCGGTTGTTGAGCTACGTTCGCCCAAGCCGAAAAGATCAACCAACACCACCGTTTCACCAGCTTTTACCCAGCTTGATATCTTTTCCGGAGCGACCGCCATGTTCCCTTTCGAACCAAATACGATTTTCAACTTATTTGGCACCTCTACCGAACGTTCTATCACAAGAGGTATTAACTTACCTTGGCCAGTACTGATGACCACACGCTGATACTTTCCCTGATCAGATAGGGATTCTACATGTTGGACACTATCCCACTGTACCTGGAGCATTTTTTCCAGCTCCCCCACTTTTTCCTTTATAGCTAAATGATTATTCGACAGCAATTCTTTCGAGAGGTGTCCTGCACGTTTTTTTACGTAGGATGAGGTTGTAGGCACCTTACTTTTCAGCGTAGCATCATCTAAAACACGTAACTCAGCATCACTTATCTGATGAAACAACGTATCCACCTTATTTCTTTTTACGTCAAAACAGGAGTCAAACCATTCTAACATGCTCAACCGCATAGGTAGGGTATAATCATGCTTCTCATCAAACAATTCATAAGAGAGATTCTCCCCAGCATGCATATCAGTATAAAAAGGTTGGGCTTTATTAAATGTGCGCAACATCTCACCAACATTGAACGCAGCATTGCCATCACGTAAAGCTGATAGTATCTTAATAGGTTTGGGCGCCACCGCTGCCAGCATATCACTTGTTTCCAAATGCATCAATCCATGTGGTAAAAGCTCACAAACACAGTTGCTGTTCAGAATATAGGATTCAAAGGTACCAATGCTCACCACAGGTACGGCAGCTTTTATCCGTTCATCTAAAGTAGAAATCCAAAACGTCTGATTACCACCTCCACTAGCCCCAGTAGCAGCAATACGTTCGCTATCCACATATGCTAATGATTGCAAGAGATCGATTGCCCTTTTATTCTCCAGAACCTGCATCCCCATCAAGGGGACACCCAGGTCAAGTAAGGATGAGCCTAAACTCGCGCCATGATACTCATGGACATGGTTAGCTCCTCTTTCTCCCGAACCCCAAGCATCCATGGTCAAACAGACATAACCATTCCTGGCCAATAACTGCGCCGTCCTAAGTATAAAATCTCCTAGATCCACCTCTTTTACTACCTGTATTTCCAAGCTTCCCATCTCGGCCTTATCTAAGCCGAGATGAGAAGTCACATATCCGGAGATTGGTTCTTTCGAATCATTACGATGCATACATACCTCTTTCAATCTATGCTGTACATAGCTAGCTGTTCGATCCAAATGCTTAGGTATCCCTAATACCTCGGGTACCACATCCTGCCCCATAGCTATAGAATTAGAAGCCATCATAAAAAGAAAATAGATATAGAATCGCATAAATTATCAATCAACATCCCACCATACACGTGTTGCCGCATTGTCCTTTCCTCCCAACAAAGCCCTTCCTTTAGTTAGCTCTTCCAAATTATTCGTTTCCTCGGTCAATGGATACGGCATTCTTTTGATAAAATTACCTACAGGAAGATCTGCATTCTCCGAATTCAATAGATCATACATCTTTGGGAATCCCGATCTTCTGAACTCCGCCCAAGCTTCCATGCCATCAGGATAGATAGCCAACCATTTTTGTGTTCCGATCTGTGCACGTTGCACCGCTGGATCAGCATCCCACTTTACAGGAGTAGTAGCTACCGCTGGAGAGTTGTGATAATCTCCAGGAGCAATCGGCTGTACAGAAGAACTCAAATACGCCTGTATATTGCTCATATCATTTATCCCCCATTGTTGCATACTCAACTTGACCCCTTCTTCATACATTGCTTGAGCAGTACCATCCATATTCCAACCGTTCAGCGCCCCCTCTGCACGTAAAAAATAAGACTCCGCCGCAGACATGATATGAAAACGCGCAACCAAATTTGGTGTAAGCACGGCTTTTTCTCCTACATATTCAACCCAATATTTTCCTACGTTGGAATTAGAACCCGCTTGATTCCGCACTATCCCCAGATCCGCAGTAGGCATGCCATTACGCAGACTATTAAATGCACCTCCAATCACACTGGGTTGAAAATACTTCTCGATACGTGGATCTACATACCCCTTCAAGTAAGACGCAATAGTAGAACTCATCGCAAACTCATTCCAGGCTGCCACTTGAGACAAGCCATTCGTATCATTTCCACTCAACGATTTCGATAGCGAAGCATTCTGCCCATTGTTTATCATCACACCTGACGCTACGGCAGCTTCCGCTTCAGTTTTAGCGCGACTCGCGTCCACTTTAGAGATACGCAACGCTAGGCGAAGCCGTAAAGAATTCGCAAATGCGATCCAATTATTGATATCACCTCCATACATCAGCTCATAGCCCTGATAGACTTTCGTTCCGGCAGGAAGCGCTTTCAGATTGTCAACCGCAGAGGTTAGCCTTTTGAAAAAATCATCATAGATTTTATCCATAGGGTCATAAGAAATTACATTCTTAGATTCTGCCGCATCAAAATAAGGTACAGGCCCAAATTGATCCGTCAATCTATGAAATGCATATACCCACTGAATATTGGCCAAGGCAGCTTCACCCGAATTAGGTTCGACATTATCTAAAATAGATTTCAGTTGCGGAGCCGTATCCACATATACTACGGTCCAGAAGCGACGTTGCCAATCGGGGTTCAATTCATAACGGTCCGTCCGGAATGAGGTTGTAGTCAAAGCAAAATACTGCGCGTACAAATCTGGACCTAAATTCTGTACCGTCTGATAGAATGAGCGATTCATCGCCGCCGAGGATTGGGCTTTAGCAAACATGAATGGCCGTTCACGTGGCCCCACCTCGGTTAGATTATCAGGATCTGTATTTATTTTTTCAAAGTCTTTGGTACAGGATAATAACCCCATACTGATTACGATACTATATATTATTGATCTGTTCATGGTTTCTTTGGTTAAAATGTCAGTTTAAGGTTTATACCGTAGGTACGCACACCCGGTGCCAATCCCACTTCCACACCTTGATAATTACCAGCACCTAATGCTCCTTCCGGATCAATAGGATTTTTGATCTTACCGATTCCTGGGATATCCAATTTAGACTTACCGCGATAGAAGAAAAATAGATTCCTCGCCGTTAGAGACACTTGGGCAGCCTGCAATCCCTTAATCTTGCTTACATCAAATTTGTAAGCCAATGCTAGCTCACGCATACGGACATTAGTCATGTCATACACAAAAAAATCACCCCAGGCATCACGCCCATTCTGTCCTACCTTCTGCCATAATTGCTGTGCGGTAATAGCTGCTGTATTAGCACTACCATCTGCCTGTACAGCATCCAGAACCAAACCTCCTTCTCTATACTTCTCTGTGAATTCGGCTACACCATAAGAAGCTAGATAAGCAGCAGTCCCCGATACAATCTCTCCTCCGATACGTGCGTCGATAAGAGTATTCAATGTAAACCGCTTATAATTAAAACTATTCGTCCAACCAATCAATGCATCAGGGTTGAAATTACCCAACTTTTGATTGCTTTCTACCACAGGCAATCCCGTAGCATCAACAACATATTTTCCAGTAGCCGGATCCTGTTTCCACTTATGTCCATACAAATCACCATATTTTCCACCTTCATTGACTACCACAGTAGCATATTTTGTATTTTCGGTGATATTAGTACGCTTAGCTCTTGAATCGAGCTTGAGGACTTTACTTGTATTGGCGGCAAAGTTGATTCCAGTACTCCATTTAAAGTTCTCCTTTTGCACCGGCACAGCAGTCAATTGTATCTCAAACCCGCTATTTTGAATATCACCGGCATTGATATACTCTCTACTAAATCCACTAGCCATTGGCAAAGGAATAAACATCAGCTGATTGACCGTATTACTCTTATAATAGGTAGCATCAAATCCCAACCTATCATTAAAGAACTTCATATCCAATCCGACCTCAAAGGACGTCGTTTCCTCTGGTTTTAAGTCAGGAATAGATTTGGTTGCACTTCTGAAAACAAATCCTTTTTCCGCTCCCAGGCCAAATTGATATATCTGGCTTAACTGTAAAGGATCGGGGTCATTTCCGACTTTCGTATAAGAGGTTCTAGCTTTTCCGAATGTAACCCAATCAGGTAGCTCCAACCATTCATGGAAAACAACAGAAAGACCTGCAGATGGGTAAAAGAAACTGTGCGGCACAGGCAATGTAGATGACCAATCATTACGTGCTGTCAAATCCAAGAAAATATTATTGTAAAAACCCAATTGTGCACTAGCATAAATAGAATTCAACCTCCGCTCATAGTTTTTAATATCCTTAAATTCAGGCGTTGTCGCCGTTAAAAAAGAAAAATGGTTCGGGATACTCAGCCCATTAGCCATATTTTGAAAGCTATTATAATTTCGCTTCAAAAAACTTGTTCCTACCGTATAGTTCAGTTGGATATCATCGTTCAATTCGTGCTTCCCATTCAACAAGAAATCGAAGTTTTGCTCCGAATATTGGGTATGGGTCTGATAATATTTACCTCCGGCACGTACATCACCCAAGGAGACCGTACTATGGTAGAATGATCCATCTACAACATCCTTATACTTGTCAAACGAATAACGTCCCAAAACATTCAACCAATCAGTCAGTTGATAGGAAACCGAGCCCAATGCTGTAATCCGATCCCGAGCTTCGTTGACGGACGTGCGATTTATACTCCAATATGGATTATCATAAATGGAAGAACCCGACCAATACTTGCGCAAGGGCTTTCCATCAGAAGGATCGATTGTTTCATAATCTTTCAACTCTGTCTCGTCCATATCTCTCGGCATAATATAAGCTTCAATAGGCATTCCCGTATCGCCCAGTCGAGGTCGATTAGCAATTTGCTGATTGACATAGTTCAGCTTTACATCCGTCTTTAGCCCCGGAATCAACTCCGTATTCAATCGCAGATTCAGACTATTCCGTTTCAAGTCATTTCCTTGAAATATCCCTCCTATTTTATTATTACTGTACGACATATAGCCCTGTACTTTTTCAGTTCCCCCATAGGTACTGATACTGTTATTAAAAGTGGCCGCATTTCTATAGAAATCCCTTACATTATTTTTATAGGTAGCACCTTGTTCGCCCCAACTTTCTCCGACATTTACACCTTTCTTTCCGCCATTTCCGCGACCATAGGAGTTTTGAAAATCAGCCAGCATATTGACCTGGTCAAGTGATGCACTACCATTATAATCGATACTATAGCGTCCAGCTTGCCCTTGTTTTGTCGTAATAATAATTGCCCCATTCGCTCCCCTTACCCCATACAAAGCAGCTGCAGATGGTCCTTTTAGAATATTAATGGACTCAATATCGTCTGGATTGATATTGGCCGCTCCGTCACTGGTACCATAATTAGGCGTTGTTCCTGTAGCCTGAGGGCCTGCCGAATTATCGTAAGGAACACCATCGACCACTACCAAAGCATTATTATTTCCAAAAATTGACTTATTACCTCGTAACACCACTCGTGCAGCGCCTCCTGGCCCCGTAGAGGATGTAGTAACGGTAGCACCAGCCACTTTACCGGTCAGATTGGTCATGATGTTACCACTATTATCGCGGACGTTGTTTACCGCATCGCTAGCCAACTGTTGCGTAGAATAAGTGAGTCCCCGAGTCTCCCTTTTGATACCCAAAGCGGTAACCACGACCTCCGATATCGCCTCCTGTTGAGATTCCAGTTCAACACGGACATTCTGAGCGGATGTAACGACATGCACCAATGTCTTATAACCGACCATCTGAATCTGAATCTGATCCCCCGAAGCAGCTTGTAGACTAGCCTCTCCAGTAGCATTGGTAGCTGTAGATTGTTTAGTACGTTTGTTTGTTAATGATACACCGACAAGCTCCGTCTGATTGGTCTTGTCAATAATGGTGAATTTCCGGGATACATTGTCCTGCGCAATGGCGAGACTAATCTGTAGTATTCCAAGAAGTGCGAGCAATCCAAGTGAGAAGACTCGCGTTAAAAGTTCTTTTCTCATCATAATAAATAGGGTTATAGTAATACCGTCTTCATCCAGACGATAGGTTCAAAGAAATAAGATTCTACGCAGGATTGCAATCAAATGGCTAAATATAGTTCCGATAACGCTACCGATTATTTTGCTTCTTTAACTGTCAAAAAAAGGATAGAATTGCAACAATTACATTAATATCCAGCGGTAATCAATTTTAATAACCATGCAGTTAAACAGAGAAAATCTTCACAAAATCGGCAATCTAGTAAGTCAGGGGCACCTTTCCTCATCCAAACGACCTACTCGTGTCTTACTGTTTGGCACGGGTGTACTGCTACGTGCTTTACCTGCATTTTGTATAGAAGAAGCCAATCGGTCAGGTACCTTCCATGGAGGAATAGTAATGATCAAATCGACCCAATCTGGAAGTATAGAACCTTTTTTAAAACAGGATGGACTCTACACCCTACGTATTGCTGGCATCCAAAACAATAAAGAAACAACAACGCAACAAATAATAACCTGCGTAAACGACATACTCGATGCCAATACATCTTGGAGCCAGATTCTCGACCTTGCCCACGACAAAGAAATAAACATCATTATTTCTAACACTACCGAAAAAGGAATTGTAGATGTAGAAGACGACATCTTCGCTTTTCCACCGAAAAGCTTCCCCGGTAAATTGACGAGCTATCTCTATACACGCTTTCAAAACTTGGGTGACACAGACTATTCGAAAGTTATTATACTACCTACAGAGCTAATAGATGACAATGCTGTTAAACTAGCGCAAATCGTCAAAAAATTAGCAATAGCTCACAGCTTACCTTCTTCATTTATACATTGGCTAGATGCACATGCCTATTTCTGTAATACGCTAGTAGACCGTATTGTCCCCGGAGCTGTTAGTTTAGAAGAAGCGCCATATGCAGATAGTCTAGCTATCGCTGCCGAACCTTACTTCTTTTGGGCTATAGAAAGTAATGATAACTATGTCCACGACCAACTCTCTTTTATGGGTCTTTCTCCCAACACCCCTATTTTACCATCCATAAAACCAGTGCGGGAGATTAAACTACGGATACTAAATGGCACCCACACCCTGATGGCGGCGATAGCACTCTTGGCACAACATCAATTCGTAAAGGACACACTTGCTGAGCCGACTTACGAAAGATTTATCAGCCAGCTGATAAATCAAGAAATAATCCCCTCACTGGAAGCACAGGGAATACAAAAAGAGGAACTGGCATTTTTTTCCGAGCGTATTATTTACCGGTTTAAAAACCCATTCATAAAGCATCAGTGGGCCAGTATTGCGCAAAACTATCATGCTAAAATAAAAAGCCGGATACTTCCTCTATTATCCTACTGGTACTCCTTTCAAGAGCAACCGCCAGCCTGTATCAGTCTCGGTTTTGCAACTTATCTATTTTTCATGAAGCAACATACACAGCTACTGGAAGAAGAGGACCTCACGTATGCCTTTGCAAATCTAAATATAGAACAGATAGAGCAATTCTTATCCAACACAGCCATCTGGGGGACAGACCTTACGATTTGGCCGTCTTGGGCTCCCGCAATAAAACAGCATCTCCAACAATTGGAAACAACATCAATACATCAAATCATGCAGCGTTTATGAAAGCACTACAACTACACCAAAAAGACAATGTGATTATTGCATTGCAAGAATTAGAGGCAGGAGCATCTATCGTTATAAACGACAAAACATATACCGTAACTGAGAAGATTCCTGCAAAACACAAGTTCCTAGCAGAAGACTTAGAAAGAGGAGGACTTATATATATGTACGGGGAGGTCGTCGGATCAGTCTCTCAAAACATGCACTGCGGTCAACTTATCAATACATCAAATACCGTTCATGCGAGTAGTCCATATAGCTATCATGGCTATCGCCATCAATGGGAAGCGCCTGATTTATCCCGTTTCAAAAACAGAACTTTCAAAGGTTATCACCGCGCTGATGGCCGGGTAGGAACAGCAAACTATTGGTTGTTTATTCCCACGGTATTCTGTGAAAATAGAAACCTAGATATTCTCAAAGAAGCCATGCTCGAAAATCTAGGGTATAGTATCAGTAATCCTTACAAAGACTACGTACACCATCTTGTCAACGCTTACAATAACGGAGAAACTTTAAGTGAGTTTTCCTTAGCTAGTGCGGGTACACCTACAGAGAGACGGCTTTTTAAAAACATCGATGGGATAAAATTTCTGAGACACGAAGGTGGATGTGGGGGAACCCGCGAAGACGCCCAAATACTCGGCAAGCTATTAGCAGCATACATCGATCATCCTAACGTAGCGGGAGCTACCATATTAGGATTAGGTTGTGAAAACCTACAGTTGCAACTGCTGTTAGATGAATTAAAACAAAGGAATCCAACACTCGACAAACCTATATTGCACTTTGAACAGCAGGTCACAGGAACAGAAACCATGCTCCTAGAAAAAGCGATGACGGATACGTTCAATGCCCTAGTTGAAGCGAATAAAATAGAACGTCAAGAGGCTCCACTCAGCAAGCTGGTCTTAGGAGTCAAATGTGGCGGATCTGATGGTTTCAGCGGGATATCTGCAAATCCTTCTATCGGGTACACCTCGGATTTATTGGTCGGTTTAGGAGGCTCCGTCCTACTGGCCGAATTTCCAGAACTATGTGGTGTCGAGCAACAATTGTTAGATAGAATGCGTAATCCGGAACATGCCGATAAGTTTGTCAAACTGATGGAAAGCTATGGAGAGGCAGCAGAGAAAATTGGATCTGGGTTCCATATGAATCCTTCTCCCGGCAACATAAAAGACGGTTTGATTACAGATGCGATGAAAAGTAATGGGGCTGCAAAAAAAGGTGGTAACTCCCCCATAGTGGATGTCTTAGATTACACTGAACCCATCACCCATACTGGGCTGAACCTCGTGTGTACTCCCGGTAATGATGTCGAAGCGACAACAGGGAAAACGGCATCTGGAGCCACATTAATTCTGTTTACCACGGGATTGGGAACCCCTACAGGCAATCCGATATGTCCGACATTAAAAATTGCAACCAATGATCAGGTCGCTATCCGTATGAAAGACATTATTGATTTTAGCACAGGCGGTGTTATCTCAGGTAAAAAAACAATACAGGAAATGGGAGAAGACATTCTTGAACTATGTATTAAAACCGCCAGCGGCGAAATAGTCCCCAAAGCGGTACAGTTACAACAGGATGATTTCATACCCTGGAAGAGAGGTATCAGTTTATAAAGCATTTCCCCTGTTAATAACGCAAAAATAATAACAGGGGAAATATAAACTAATTAACCAAAGTTACCATTGATATAATTCAATGTCATCTCGTTCTTAGGAGCATTAAATATCTGACTGGTCTCCCCTTCTTCTTTCACTTCCCCCAAATACATAAAGACCGTCTTATCAGCAATCCGTTGTGCCTGTTGCATATTATGCGTTACGATTACGATAGTATATTTTTCCTTCAGATGAGAAATCAGCTCTTCAATCTTCAACGTACTCACAGGATCCAAGGCTGAGCAGGGTTCGTCCATTAAAATAACCTCCGGACGCAAAGCTACAGCCCTGGCAATACACAAGCGTTGCTGTTGCCCTCCTGAAAGACGTGTAGCAGGCATCTTCAGATCATTCTTCACCTCATCCCATAAAAAGGCTTCCCGTAATGCTTTTTCAATCACATCCTTACCATGAGGCAAGTTATTAATCTTCAATCCATAAGCGATATTTTCATATATACTCTTTGGAAACGGATTCGCTTTTTGGAAGACCATCCCTATCCGCTTTCTAATCTCTGTAACAGGAATAGCTCGATCATAAAGGTCTAAATTTTCCAATTTAAGTGATCCCGTAATTTTGGCATCAGGAGAAAGATCGTGCATACGGTTAAAACTACGCAATAAAGTACTCTTACCGCAGCCGGATGGACCTATCAATGCTGTGATTTCATGCTCGTTAAAAGAAACATTGATCTTTTTCAACACCTCTTTTGTTCCGAAACTTATCTCTAGATTTTCTGCAGATAATTTAGTTTTCATTTTTCCTGTATTTGTAACGTATATAGAAAGCTGTCAGATTCAGCAAGAAGACAACAATAATTAATACGAGAGCCGTACCATAAGCGATAGGACGTACCTCTTCAATAGACTGATGTTGCGTAGAAAGCATATAAAGGTGATAAGGCAAAGCCATGAACTCATTATCAATAGCACCTCCTACTCCGTTGATATAGAACGCCGCTCCCGTAAATAGTATAGGTGCTGTTTCTCCCGCCGCCCTGGACAATGTAAGAACAACACCAGTCAAAATACCGGACATAGCCGATGGCAATACCACATCTTTTATAGTTTCAAACTTAGTAGCCCCTACAGCAAGAGCTGCTTCGCGCGTACTGGCCGGAATACGCATCAAAGCCTCCTCCGTAGTCGTAATAATATAAGGTAAAGAAAGTAGCCCTAAGGTCAGGCCTGCCGATAGCATAGAAGTACCAAACTGTAATGCTTGTACAAATAAAGCTAATCCAAACAAACCGTATATAATAGAAGGAACTCCCGACAAATTACGTATCGCCGCACGTATAATACGCGTCAACAAGTTATCCTCAGCATACTCATTCAGGTAAATAGCACAGCACACGCCAAAAGGAATAGAAAACAAAGCGGTGAGCAACGTCAACAATACCGTACCAATAATAGGGGTTAAGATACCACCTTTAGTCATTCCTTCACGCGGCACCTCAGCTATAAACTCCCAAGATAAGGACCCCGCACCTTTAGACACAATCTCCCAAAGAATAATAACCAAAAAGAAACAGACTAATCCCGTACTCAGCAACAGCGTACCCCACTCTATGATTGATGTAAAATTAAACTTCCTACGCTGCATGATATTTTCTAAAACGGTTAATAAAAAATTCGCCAACCAAATTCGCTATCAGTGTCATGAAGAACAATACAGTAGCAATGGCGTAAAGTGCAAAATAATGGGTGGTCTGATAAGGTACTTCCCCCATCTCAATAGCGATCGTAGCTGTCATCGTCTTTACCGAATCAAACATTCCCTCAGGCAGTAACGAAGCATTTCCCGTAGCCATCAACACCGTCATTGTCTCTCCTATAGCACGCCCTACCCCTAGCATTACTGCCGCGATAATACCCGGTGCTGCCGCAGGGATAACCACTCGGCATAAAGTCTGCCATTTATTAGCTCCGACACCATAACTGGCCTCCTTATACGTCTTAGGGACAGCATGAATAGCATCTTCCGCAACCGTAATAATAGTAGGCAAAGCCATTACTGCAAGCAAGATAGCTCCATTGAGTGCGTTCAAGCCATTCGGCAAATTCGCAACATTTGCCAGCCCGGGACCGACCAATACAATTCCCAGGAAACCAATTACTACAGAGGGAACCGCAGCCAACATTTCAATCACTGGTTTCAGGATATTCTTCAATTTAGGACTAGCATATTCTGCTATAAATGCAGCAGTACCGATCCCCAAAGGTATAGCGATTACCATCGCCCCAAAGGTAACCAATGTAGTACTGAGAATAAGTGGGAGCATACCATACTTTGGAGTCTTTCCTGTCGGGTTCCATTCCAGCCCTGTAATAAAATCCAGTGGCTTCACATCCAAAAAGAAAGAGAATGAATTGTACACCAGCATGGCTAATATTCCTCCCAATGCCGCCAACACAAGGAGTCCTGTGATTTTAAAAATATATTTGAATGCTACATCCAAAGACAATCGCGTTTTAAACTTCATCTGTGTCTGAATTATTTCTTTATGAAGATATCTCTACTAATCCTTAATATAATAACCATGGTCCTTTATAATCTCTTTACCTTTATCACTTTGCTCAAATTCGATAAAAGGCCGCACCTTTTCCCAGGAACTAGCGATAACAAACTGATATAACGGACGTTGAAAAAAGTATAAACTATTATTGATCGCTTCGATATCGTTGGGAGAATAGGCAACAGCTGTAGGGTTCTCCTTTATTTTAATTAATCGAATGCCCTGCTTCGCTTCCGGCGCATCCCCTACATATCCTGCCCCGATGTAACCAACACCAGATTTATCTACCTTTACCCCTTCAATAATCTGTGCATTACCAGTCATTTCCTTTGCTGCCGCCGAAAACTCAATCTTCAGTTTCTTCTTCACAAAAGAATAAGTCCCCGAACTGCTTTGACGCCCATAGATATTGATAGGAAGATTCACAGGTGTCAATTCATTCCAATTCTTAATGGTACCATCTAGGATTTTAGCAAGTGTTTCTAGATCCAATTCCTCCAAAGGCAAATCCTTGTGGACGATAAAGGCCGTGGCATCTTCAGCGAAAACGACGGTTTTCAGTGCAATATCCTTCTTTTTAAACTGTTCGATTTCCTCTTCAGAAAGAGGCCTTGAGGAATTGGCAATATCAGCCTGCCCGTTCAATAACGATGTAATCCCTAAACCGGATCCACCACCTGATATGGCAATACTAAAACTAGGATCAATCGCTGTGAACTTCTCTGCTAGGTTAACAGCTAGGTTAACCTCGGTATCCGAGCCTTTCATCTTTATGGAATGATCTTTGGACGTACAACTGTAAACGACAGTCAGTACCACGACTCCCAAATAGGTTAAACCAATAGGTCTGATTCTCTTCATTACCACAAAAGTGATACTTTAATATAAAGAGAAGTTTAACCCAATATTAAGTACGCGTTAAGAGAGGCTATTTTTGTTAAAATTGTGTAAAAAACCCGTTAAATACACAAAAGTTAACATAGCCCTCTACTTCTTGTTAAAAAATTAGAGGGCTATGTTAGATTACTTCGATTTTTCTTCCTATCGGTCAGCAGCAGACTTATCTTCCGCGACACCAGCTTTCCAATAAGAGAATGCGTAATAATCGCGATTACTCCATCCCAGGTCTTCTTTAAAATAAGAACGTAATGAACGTACAGAACTATACTCACAGGCAATATAGGCAAATCTAGACCCTTCAGTAGGTAAAGCGACAGCTTTTGCACGCTCTGCAATTGCACTACCTTGCTCAGGGTGAGCATTAATCAGCCACTCCACCTCAAACCCCTGATGCTTTACTTCGGGGTGAATATCTGCTTCACTAGGGACCTCTACGATACAATACCCTTTAGCATCAGCAGGGAGGCTTTCCAGGATACAGCAGATAACGGGGATTGCCGTCGCATCTCCAATCAGGAAATACCAGTCCGCTTCCGTGTAATGCTTGGTCTCTCTCACTTTCATTGCTATTCCCAACTGATCATATATTTCTGCATTTCTCGCCCAAGCCGAAGCCGGTCCATTGTCTCCATGATTGACAAAATCAATGGTCACCTCATTTGTGTCCGAATTAAATGCGCGATGTGTATACGTACGTACCAACGGGGTCAGGTTTTCATCGGGCATTACCCATTCTCCCCGTTCACCATCGAAAGTTGCAAATTGAACTACCTTCGTTCCCGCTGGTGGAATAAAAATCTTATTATTCGCTCCCAAGGTACATTTCCCAAAATCGGTATCTTCGTCCGTTTTTAAACGAACACGGATATAATGCGGGGTTACGTATTCTTTAGCCGTTACCTTAAATATATGTCTTGCAATAATTGTCTTTTCCATATTATTATTTTTGAATTAATTGAACAATATCATCTACCATCAAATTGATGGAGGTCAATCCTCCTCCCGAAATAAACCAAACATTAGGGTCCAGATAGAACATCTTCCTATTCTTATACGCATTCGTCATTTTAATCAGCTTATTTTCCACCTCTTCCCGACTAGCTGTTTTCCCCAACACTGCGGCATTTCGATCTACAATAAACAGATAGTCTGGATTAGCTTCTGCAATAAGCTCGTTAGAAACACGCTGACCATGTACCGATTCATCTTCTAAATCTAAGACAGGCTTTATCCCCAATACATCGTGGATAAAACCAAATCGAGAACCTTTACCGAATGCACTGAATTTACCGTTGTTATAAATCAAGAACAACGCTTTATTCGGATCATCTTTAAATTTTGCCTGAGCGGTCTCTATTCTATGTTTTAACGAGTCAAGCTTAATAGTTGCCAACTCCGATTTTGAAAATATAGAAGCTATCATCTGAACATTAGCTTCAAAAGAGGATAAATAATTTTTATTATCTGTCCCTACAAAGACCGTGGGGGCTATTTCGCGTAGTTCATCATAAAAACGTTCCTGTCTTGTCGATATAAAAATTAAATTTGGTTTCAATGCAGAGATTGCCTCAAAATTCGGTTCGATAACGGAGCCTACATCACTGATCGATGGATTATCACGATAATCTGAAAGGTAATCTGGCAAAAATTTCTTTGGTACTCCTGTTGGAACCAGGCCCAACTCCTTCATCGTTTCTAAAGCACCAATATCCAATACCACTACACGTTCTGGCTCCACAGCTACTGCAATATCGCCATATTTATGATGTACTGTGATTAGGCTATCTGAAACACCCTCCACCTTCTCGTTGCTTGAATTGGATTGACAAGCAATCATACCCAAAAACAGCCAACCACATATTGTTATCTTACACAGATTTCCTACCCTCATACGTATACTCTTCTTCATAGATTAAAATAATTACAAATCTTTTTATCATTCTTCTCGATAATATCAAACTCTATATCAAATATATCTTTGAGGACTACTGGATCGATAACTTTCGCCGTTTCATCATCATAACAGATATTCCCATCTTTCAGTGCAACAATTCGATCCGAATACTGAGCTGCAAAGTTGATTTCATGAATCACAATGACCACCGTCTTTCCCAGTTCATCAACCAAACGACGCAATGTCTTCATAACATGTACTGCATGTTTCATATCTAGATTGTTAAGAGGCTCATCCAACAGTATAAAATCGGTATCTTGAGCAATAATCATCGAGATAAAAGCACGTTGTCGCTGTCCTCCGCTCAATTCATCGATATAAGTATCCTGCAAATCCATTAAATCAGAAAACGCAATCGCTTCGTCGATTTTTTGCTCATCAAAAGCACTTAATTTCCCCTTACTATAAGGAAATCGACCAAAAGAGACCAAATCTCGCACGGTCAATTTCAAGTCCAAGTGATTGGACTGCTTTAGTATAGAAAGCTTCTTCGCAAGATCTGTCCCCTTATAGGTAGACAATTCCTTGTCCAGAAAACTAACCGTCCCACCATCCTGTTTTATCAATCGACTGATAATAGATAACAATGTACTTTTACCCGCTCCGTTGGGTCCAATCAAAGAGGTAATGTTCCTATTGGCAATACTTCCTGAGACATCTTTCAATACCTCCTTTTTGCCATAATACTTAGCTATTGTTTCAAACTTTAACTTATTCTTTTCCGTGTTATCCATAATAAATACATAAAATATACCCCACCCATAAAATTTATAATAATACTGACCGTCGTAGAAAACTGTAGAACATGCTCTACTAAAAATTGACCAAGAATCAGTGTAAGACAAGCCACCAAACTAGATATCACCAACATGTAACGATGTTTACGTGTCCGAAATAGCTCGTAAGTCAAATTGGTGACCAAAATACCTAAAAACGTAATCGGACCGACCAAAGCTGTAGAAACAGATACTAAAAGAGAAATAACAAATAAAAAACGTCTAACCACCTTATCATAGTCCACCCCCAAACTTATCGCCTGATCCCGTCCCAATGCCATTACATCAAGGTATCTTGCATTCCATCCGGTATAGATTAAAGCCACAAGCATCGTTATCCCAGCGACACTTAAGAGTTTTGTATTCATCTTAGCAAATGACACAAACATAAAGTTCTGTACAATAGAAAACTCGTTTGGGTCAATCAGTACATGCAAAAACTGGCTCAAGGTCATAAACAACGTTCCCAAAACCATTCCCGTAAGCAGTAGATAATACATGCTTCTCCGGTTCTTACCAAAAAGCAGAAAATACAGCAGCAGGGAAAAACCCAACATAAAGAGAATAGCATAAAAAAAGTTCTCCTGCTGACTGATTACTTTGAATGCCTTGTCACCGTATAAAAAAACGATCAATGTCTGAAAAAGAATAAAAACGGCCTCATAACCCATAATTGAAGGGGTTAAAATCCGATTTGCGGTAATAGTCTGAAAAATAATCGAGGAACAAGCCACACTAATGCCAACCACAAGCATACTCAACAAACGAATAGAGCGTTTTTCAATCGAATAACTATTCGTAAGCTCTACACCATAAAGTATAAAAGATCCTCCGACCAGGAGCAACAAGGCCACTATTATCAAAAACTTAAATTTTCCTCCCACTATTTCCGCTTTAAAATCAAAACCAAGAACACAACACTGCCGATGACACCAACAATCATCCCTATAGGTACCTCATAAGGATAAACGATAAGCCTGCCCATTAAATCACAAATCAATAAAAAAACAGCACCCACATACGCAATTAAAGGAAGTGTCCTCCGAAAATTATCCCCAACAATCATACTCACCACATTCGGAACAATAAGCCCCAGAAAAGGAATTGCCCCAACTGTAACAACCGACGAACTAACCACCATTGACACAACAAATAAGCCCAGATAGACAATCGCCTCATACGACAAACCTAGACTCTTGGCAAAGCTCTCTCCCATCCCGGCAATGGTTATCTTATCTGCATACAAATAGATAATCGCTACCGCCGGTAAAACTAAAAATACCGCTTCATACTGCCCCTGCATAACCGATGAAAAATCGCCTAAAAGCCATTCCTGTGTATTCTGTACGATCCCGTGTTTGTACGCAAAAAAGGTTGATGCAGCGCTCAAAATACTGCCAAACATCAACCCTATCAATGGAATAAAAACAGTACTTCTCAATTTAACTTTATGTACAAAAAATATAAAGAGAAAAGAGGTCAGAAAGGTGAATCCTAACGCAAATAACATCCGGACAAACAACGAAGAGTTAGGTATAAAAATCAAAGCCGTCAATATCCCCATCTTCGCGGCCTCCAAAGCTCCCGAAGTTGTGGGAGAAACAAATCTATTTTGTGACAGTTGCTGTAGGACAAATCCCGCAATACTGACGCCCGAGCCAACAAGAATCAGCGCTAAGGTCCGTGGGATACGGCTAACCACAAAAAAAACTAACTTATCCCCGTCTCCGAACAAATCCCAAAAACGAACATCCTTCACCCCTGTAAAAAGAGAAAACCACATCAATACAAGTAATATGATTAGCGCACAGGCCCAGACAAAAAAACTATTCTTTAAAAAACTCAAATCTTTCAATTATACTTCTATAGTACACTACATTCTACAGCTCATACCACAAAAAACAGACAAGCCGCAGGGAACTTTGACACCTACCAAAGCTCCCTGCGGCATTATAGCAGACCTATTGTTAATTTAATCTCGTAATAGTATCTCCATTGGTATCAACCACTGCAGGCTGACCTTCCACGGGTTTACCACCCTTAGTTTTATTGATCACAAAAGCCGCTCCAGATACAGGATCCACTTTCACATGATTAGGGTGAGAACCTGTTTCAAAATCACCTAATACAGCTAATGTTTTCGCATCAATGACTGTCGTAGTTCCTGTTTGACGGTTTGCAGAATAGATACGTTGTTTAACCGCATCATAAGCGATACCAATAGCACCTGCTCCTGTCGGAATACTCTGTAGTAGAGTCCCCTCTCCGTCTAAAACAGTTACAGTACCCGATTTCTGATTCGCAACAAATAGCCTTTCGCCATCTGTTGTAATATTTACTGGACCTTCTCCGCCTGAAGCAAACTTAGCTTCGACTTGTTTACTTTTTGTATCCACTACATAAATAGCATTCTCTCCAATGACCGTTAAGAAAATTTTATCTGTACCGTTTAAAAAACTCATACCCGTAGCTGTCTTTCCAAGATTCTCTATCGAGTGAAGGTATTTATTTGTCTTACCATCTATAACCCATATACTACTCGGATCGCCCACATCAGACACATAGACGATATTATTAACCTCGTCCACCAACACCTCTCGAGTATGTGATTTATCCGCTCCATTGACTATCGTTGCCAACACTTTTCCAGTATTTAAATCGACCGCACTGACCGAATTTGTTCGCGTATTAGTAGTATAGGCTGTTTGGGTTTTATTGTTAATACCAATTCCAAATGGAGGGTTATCTTTAAGACTGATACTATCTACGATAGCAAGACTACTCGGATTTATTTTATAGATAGCTCCGCCTGGTGCCGTTCTAGAACCGGCTCCTGTAACGTAGATATGTCCATCTTTCTTGCTGATTACAGCTTCATAGACACCTGTACCGGCACGCGAAGATTTCTCGACCTCCTGAGCCGAAGAAGTCATACTACCCAGCAATAAACCAGAGACCAACAACAAAGTCTTCGACGGATAGCCATTCAATTGTTTTAATTTACTTACATTCATATTGTATGTTTTTATGCTTGAAAGAATTTATTTTATTTTCCCAATAGGTATAGAATCTTCGGAACGCACCTTGCCAATATATTGCACCATGTTTTCCCTCAGAATTTATAGCCAGACTTAATTTCCCCTTAAAATGCTTTTCCAACCAGAGATGATAACGCGTTAAATCCTCGCTCATGTTGACCTCTGTTGCTCCTATGCGTCGTTTTATTTCCCGACTACCGACGTAGAAGTACAGTTCTTGATCCCTATGCTTATCGCCTCCATTAAACAACTCTCTACTGGCATAAGCATAAAGATTCTCCTCATCCATCCATATAGACGGAGAAAAAGCACCAATGACTCCAAAGACTTCCGGATACTTGAGACCAGCATAGATAGAAACAAGCCCCCCCAAGGAACTCCCTACCAAAGCTGTATTTAGAGGGTCCATAAGCGTTCTATATTGTCGATCCACATAAGGCTTAAGCCGATGAACGAGGTCATCAAGATACCACCATCCCTTAGCGGTTGATAGTTCCTCCCCCACGTGCACCATATACTCCTCCTTCCTCACTTCATAATTTTCATCGTGAGCTACTGCTACAACAATAGAAGGCGTAATAGCACCGTCTATTGTTTCGTCGACCATCCACTCTATAGGTCCAGCTCTTCCCGTTGAAGTCGCTTCGTCGAATAAATGCTGCCCATCGTGCATATAAATAACTGGATAGTGCCTATCATCCTTTAAATAGTTTTGGGGAAGATATATCCAGACTTTCTTATAAACGTCGAGTTTTGGAAAGTAAAAATCTTCAGCCAATACATGTACATGTTTACTCGCCGTAGACTTTGGAAAGAGATCCCGCCAACTTTCAATCGTCAAAAACACCTCTGAATCAGAACTAACAGTTATTATATGAGCCCCTTCTAATCTTCCGCTTCCAGAAGTAGATAGACTTTCCCAACTTCCCCGACTCATTTTCAACTCCAGGTCTCCCTCTTGTACTTCAGGGAGTTCAACAGTTATAGATTCTCCAATCTCAGGTATCTCGCCGACATAAAGATGATTAGGAGACCAATTATTAAAGGTTCCGGTCAAATACAATGGGGTACCTATAAAGCTGGAGCAATTATTAACAATATGGACATATATTTTATGCACCTTCCTAGACATAGCGCCGCTAATTTAGATAAGTTCTAAATAAAATGCAAGATATATTTAAAATGATTCTAAATAACTAGCCATTATATCAACAACGGAGGCAATTAAAAAGATAGTTACCCTTTATAAAAAACAAAAAATAGTTTTGCCTGTTCTTTGGACAACAATCTTTTAGTTCAATTAAGTATAAAACAGGTAAAAATGGCGAGTACAAAATCAAACAACAAAGAAGTAGCTAATTTTCTAGCAGAACTAGTTGCATTCCGCAATTCATTAAAATTAATCCATTGGTCGATTACCGGAAAGGGAAGCTATGAGACGCATATATCCCTAGACCAAGCTATTGATTCACTTATAGATATTACAGATAGATTGGTGGAGACCACATTTGCTTTAAAGGGAACACTGGATATAATCATACCAGAAACCAAGCGTCCAACAGATCATATCAAGCACATAGAGCAATATTATGCACGTATCGAGAGTACGAGAGAATCTCTGTTTCCAGAGACCTTCTCCCAATCCATTATAGATGATGCTCAAGAAACCATTCAACAGTTGTTATTCCGTCTAAAACGGTTGGAATAAAAGAAAGAGAGCTTCACAAAATCACTGAAGCTCTCTTTTTTTTCTATTTTAGTTTAGATTTCCTACATCATATGATATTTTTTCGATTACGCGGTGCACAGGTAATGAAAACCAGAATTCAGCACCTTTACCGTAAGTGCTTCTAAGGCCAATTCGGCCGCCATGCTGTTTGACGATTTCTGCAGATATATATAAGCCAATCCCAAACCCCTGAATCCTTTCCCCTCCTTTTTGATTCACTCGATAGAACTTATCAAATATATAAGGCTGGTCCTTAATAGGTATACCTCGTCCTTGATCTCTTACAGTAACACCACACTGTGCCCCCTCAATAAATGTGGTGACATACACTGAACTCTCCACAGGAGTATACTTAATTGCATTATTGATAAAATTAAGAATTACCCCCTCCACTTTGTGCATATCAGCATTCACCAAAAAGCAACTGGGGGTATTAAAATAAAGCTTGTTATTAGGCTGAATAACCTCATACATAGCCTTAATCTTTTCCATTAGATCACAAAAATTAAATACAGACTTATCCAGTTCCAATTGTCCGTTCTGAAGTTTGGAGACATTTAAAAAGCCCTCTATAAGATTTTTCATACGTCCTCCCTGATCCAACGCCTGCCCCAGCATCTCAATCTTCTTTGACTCCTCAAATTGGTGGTATCGTTGAGACAAGAGCTGTAAAAATGTTAAAATAGTTGTCAATGGAGTCTTAAGTTCATGACTAGCAATACTAATAAAGTCCAACTTACGCTGCATCTCTTCTTTCGCCTGTGTCAAATCAATCAGAATCCCCTGTATATAGGTCTGTTGCCCATCAAGATACTGTATAGCCACAAGCTGTATCCATATACTAGCTTTAGTCTGCACGTTTTCAATCTCACACAGCATATCCATAGGTACATTATTCGACGCCAGTTGAAAAAATGCTTCGTGCAGCGGCTTACGGTATTTATCCGAAAAGCAGGACAGAAATTGTTTAAAACCTAGAGAAGATCCTAATTCAAATCCAAATTGCTTTTGGGCATGTTCGTTGAACCAAATCTCATCCATGTTTTTAGAAATGCTGAATGTACCTATCCCAGCCGCATCAATAATCATCCGCAATTCCCGTTCCTTTCTAACTATAATACTATTATAAAGGTCTATCTGCCGCTGTTGGAGCACGCTCTCCGTCACATCTCTAGATATACCAGTCAACCATATTGGAACACCAGATTGATCAAAAAACACCCTTCCTTTGCTATTTATCCATAGCTCTTCAGATTTACCTAAATTGTTGACTCTAAACGTCACCTCATAATCTCCATCGGACAAACCACTTACTGCTCTCGAAATCTCTTCCAATACCATACCACGATCTTCAGGCATTACAGCATTTATAATCTTGTCCAGAGCCAATACTTCCAACTCATGAAATCCCATAAAACTTTGACAGATATCGTCAAAGTATACCTCACTACTATCCAAATACAATGTCCATACACCAAACTTTGCGGATTTCAAGGCCAGATCGAGCTGCTTCTCATGGATAAATATCTTGGTTAATCTATCCTCAATTAACTTCCAATAAGCTGGATCCGACCGATCACCTGACAGAAAATCTTCTATACGAACATTTAAACCTCTCCAGCTTGCAAATTCCAGATTAGCATTATAGAGCTGTTGCATCAATATATTTTCTATCCCCTTATTGTCCTTCAAATCTGACACACTGTTATTGAATACCTCTGTACAACAATGTAGCAATGCATAAGTCTCTCCTTTTTCATTTATGAACGCACGCAGTTCCATATCAAAAAAGCATTCTAACACTTTGCCATCCTTACACACTTTAATAGCTATATTCTTAGCATTAAAAGTCACTCCTGTCTCCCAGACGCACTTCGCTCTCTGATAAAAAACATGGGACAGGTTATCCGCAAAAAATGAACATAGAGATTTACCTACAACAGATCCATCCGCGCCAAAATATGCAGTCATTTTTTCATTAGCAAACCGGATTTTTAGGGTTTCGTCTTCATACACAGCGATAGCACCAGAAGAATAACTTAAAATATCAAGGAGTATAGTATCGGATAATTTCATTTCCATAAAAAGAGTGGTTTAAAAGCTTATATATAAGTACCCTGTGTGATACAGTGTCGGTACAACAATATACACGAAATTTTTTATTTTTGCAGTAACAACTTTTTCGCAAGCCTTATAAAAAACAATTCATTACATTTTTATATACCTTTAAGCATACTTACCTCGTTATTAATTAGGAGTAACTATAAAAAAATAATCATGCAATATCCTTCCTTATCAAAAATAGCTTCCATACTGTCTTGTACGTTATTTTTTGCTTGTAATGGTCCTAATCAAAACAATTCAGACAGCGAATCAGAACAAAAAAATGAATCCTATTCAAATACGGATAGCCTCCCTGTCGATGATTCCCCCATATGGAGCTATGACTACAATGCCGACACTTTAATTCGACTTGACTCCAATCGTAGCAATCCCCTTACTGCGGCAGAAGCTATAAACATAATCAATAAAACATACCAAGGAAAAGTCACCCTAACTCTTGTAGGACAAGACGCTGATACCATAAAAGTGAAGATAGAACATCCTGAAGTACTGACCCAGCAGATGGGGTCCACTGGAGCTCAAGCCTATATCGCTTTAGCTACATTTACCATGACGGAACAAATTGGGGTAAACTATGTAACTTTTGATTTTAAAGAGGGAGACCATGCCAGCCCCGGGACATACAGCAGGTATTCTTTTGGCAATCATCGCTAGATGCCTTTCACGATATATACAATAACCCTTCAAAGACATACAAATTTGCTTTTCACCTTCTAGAGTAGAAACATTCTAAATAATAATCCCTTTATTTACATTTAATCTAAATAAAGATTTATATTTGCACTGTTTTCAATTTATTACTAGAAAGGATATGCGCTATAGTTATAGCTTTGCTTTTTTGCTTTTTTCATACTGCTTAACAAATTTACTCTTCGCCCAATCAAATGATAGGATACAAGGTCGTATTATACAACAGGACGGTCGTCCCATTACGGAGGCGACTATAAAAATAGCTGATCAGACTATCCTATCACGCTCGGATGGTTCCTTCAAAAGCACAAAAGCTATAAAGGGAAGACAGATTATTCGAATATCTGCAATCGGGTATGTCCCTCACATGGATACCCTAGATATGGATAACGCTAAGAAAGTCTTCCTAGAAATAACACTCTACCCTAAGGAAAATACAATAGACCAAGTTGAGGTACAGGGAAAAACACAAATACAAAAACTTAAAGAAGAACCTATACGGAGTATCATAATAGATGCTAAAGCTGTAGCCGAACAACCTAATTCGCTAGCTGAGGTAATGAACAGAGCCCCAGGTATACGTATTAGACAAAGTGGTGGAGTCGGCAATCAAGTGGATGTGTCTATAAACGGCTTCCAAGGAAATGCAGTGCAATATTTCCGTGATGGAATCCCATTAGAATACCTCGGTGGTGGCTATGGCATCAACAATGTTCCGATCAATCAATTGGAACATGTCGAAATCTATAAAGGAGTGGTACCTGTAAATCTAGGTGGCGATGCTCTGGGTGGAGCCGTCAATCTAGTGACGAACCAAAATCATAAAAAAACATTTCAGGCTTCTTATGAGGTAGGCTCATTTAACACCCACCTAATCAATCTGTCGGGACAGCAACAGTTTAGGAACAATTGGTTTGCTGGCATAGATGCCTTTGTCAATTATTCTGACAACGACTACAAGGTTGATATCGAGACTGTAGACGAGAACGCAAATCTAAAACCAGCACAGGTAAAACTCTTTCATAACGCTTACAAACACTATTTTACAGAAGCTTATGTGGGTATTAAAAACAAAAAATGGGCTGATGAATTACGCTTGTCCATAGCTCTATACCAAATAGACAGACAATCCCAGCATCCCGCGTTAATGACGAATCCCTATGGCGCAATCAAACTCAACAACAAAGGAATCGTTCCTTCTATCCGCTATAAAAAATCTTTTTGGGACGATCGCATCGACTTAGACCAATTTGTTTCCTACAGTAGCACCAATCGCCACAGAACCGACACCTTAAAAGGCACTTTTGACTGGTATGGCAAATTTACGCCAGGAACCTCCGTTGGAGAAAGTCCAAACCCTTCTTTAGCGAGCATAGATTATAAAAATATAATTAGCAGAACTGCACTATCTTTCCATATTGCCCCGCAACATCAGATTCATACCAACTTTATCCTCAATCGTAATACACGCCAAGGGAGCGATCCTTTGGGATTCCGCTTCACAGGAACCGATATAGATGTATTGAGCAAAGAGGCAACCTATCAAAAATCAATATTGGGATTATCTTGGGAATCCAATTGGTTCAACAAAAAATTAACGAACGAACTGTTTATTAAACATTTTTCTTTTACATCGAATGGAATCAATGCTTTCTTAAACAATGACACCGACCTGAATAAGTATAAATCGGTCTCCGATCAAAGTTGGGGATTTGGAAACGCAGTCAAATATCAAATCAATAATAAGAGCTTCATAAGAGCTTCTGTCGAGCTGACCAATCGCCTCCCCCTCCAAGAGGAATTGTTTGGGGATAATGATACCAGAGCGCCTAATTTTGACCTCAAACCAGAGCGGAGTTTTAATGCCAACTTAGGTTATCGCTACGCTACGAACAACTTCGCGGCAGAAGTAGGAACCTTCTACCGTCGCACCAAAGGGATGATACTCTTGACACCTATACAGTCCCCATTCTCACAGTATAAAAATCTAGACAGCATACAAGGTTATGGTTTTGATATAGACCTATCTTATAAACTGTTCAAGAATTTTGAAGTTACCGGAAATGCAACCTGGCAGGATATCCGTATGATTGACATCGGTGTACCACTGTATAAATGGATCGAAGGTACTCGTCTTACCAATACTCCTTATTTTTTTAGCAATATTGGTTTGAAGGCTAATTTCCAAAATGTATTCACCAAAAACGATGCAATCAAACCTTATATCCATTATAACTTTATCCGTGAGTTTTATCTAGTCCATATTCCGAAAGACAAAGAAGCAGATGGCTTTTTGGGACTTACAGGTAGCTCCCAAGTCGACACAAAAGACTTAGTTCCTGACCAGAGTCTAATGAATATTGGGTTCAATTACGTCTTTCCTTCTTCAAGATGGTCACTGAGTGCCGAAGTCAAGAATCTAATGAACTCTAAATTATACGATTACTATAAAATACAGCGCCCTGGACGCAGCTGGCATTTTAAAATAAATTATTATATAAAATCAATCAAAAGTTAATACCATGAATAAAATCAGTTTAAAACTCATATTGGGACTATTATCCAGCAGTCTGTTCTTTGGTGCCTGCAAAAGTGACAAGACATCTGAGCCAGATCCAGGAGGGCAGGCAAAATCTAAATATGTCCTGATGACGGTCACTGATCGCAACCAACCGAATGGAGGTGGCTACATATCAGCATTCGATCAGTATCCTAGTGGAACCATTTCCAATGTAACAGGAGAGAATTCACTCCAAGGAGTATACGGTATGGCCGGTTGGAGACCTTATGGCAATTGGATTTTTAAGATGGTCCGCAGTAACGATGCCGCTCAAGGTATCGAAAAGATAGAAGTAGCTCCTAATGGGAAAGTAACTGTTGGAAAATTCATTTCTTCCAAAAACACAACAGAAGCAGCCAAATATTTTGGAACAGGAAACTTTGTGATACAAAACGAGGCTTCCGGCTTTTATTGGGATGCCGCAGAACCTTTGAATATCCAAAAATTCAGTCCTACTGAGATGAGAAATACGGGTTCCATAGAACTCGCCCAAGCGGTGAATGAAAACATAAAACAAAACGATGCCGAAGGCATCAAGTTCAAAGCAATAGGCCAAAAGTTCCTTGCAATAAAAGGAGGTAAGTTATTTGCGAATATTACCTATGGAAAGACCGCAGCAAAACAAGCCGGCTTTTTTGACGATTATTTCCCAGACATCTATATCGCCGTTATAGACATCGCTACAGGTAAACACGAAAAAACGATAAAAATCGAAAATGCATGAGGTATTGCTTATATCAACGACAACCCAATGTACGACTTTGACACCAACGGAGATCTTTACATTGTAACACAGGGAACGCATGCACAAGGACTTGGAGGAAAATCAAAAATAGTTCGTATAAAAGCTAATGAGACAGATATTGACAAGGACTGGACACTCCGCTTCTCCGATTTTAGAGCAGCAGATGATGGCAAGTTTGTTGGTGTACATGCTAAAAACGGCCAGCTAATTCTCGTCTTAAATACAGATCCGCTAACTGGAGGACCAGCTGGAAATATCAACAGCAGTGATATTTGGAAATTCTACACTGTTGATGTCAATCAGAAACCTTTTGACTTTAAAGAGATCAAGGATGTACCTGTTGGTGTAAACCCTGGTGCGGCATTAGCTGTGGTCGAGGTAGACAACAAGGTCTTATTAAGAGGTGCAGCAACGGCCGGAACAAACGCTTACTATGAATACAATTACTCCACCAATACCGCGAACAAATCGTTCGAAGTAAAAGAAGGAGGAACACTAACTGGATTTGTAAAAATACAGCTTAAATAAAATAACTTTATACCTATATCAATTTTCTGGAAAAGGGTTGCAATGAGTTGCAACCCTTATTTTATAAGGTATATTGAATACCCTAATCTTCTCTAGACCCATCGTCTGCCATACGGACAATCCGAGGTAAAAAAGTAGCTACCACATCCACCAATCCAGTTTGAGCAGCCATTACAGTATGGATATCTTTGTAAGCCATTGGTGCTTCATCCATTCCCGCTCCCAACAAGCGCACCCCATTATCAGCCAGCATCATCTTCAATTCCGCCGCAGACAACGTCTTAATAGCCTGTGTACGACTCATCAATCGTCCGGCACCATGAGAAGCAGAGTTAACAGCAGCCACTTCACCCTTACCGCGGACTAAAAAACCGGGAGTAGCCATAGAGCCCGGAATAATTCCCATTACACCTTTACCTGCTGGCGTTGCCCCTTTACGGTGCACAATTACTTCTGCCCCATTATACTGTTCTTTCCAAGCAAAATTATGGTGATTTTCAATCTTTGTCAGCAGAGCGGCGCCCAATGCAAGTCTAATCTTATCGTGGATCACCTCATGACAAGCAGAAGCATAATCTCCTGCCAGGTTCATCGCCAACCAGTACTCCTGTCCCTCTTCCGAATTCAAATCAAGGTAGGCCAGATTCTCTGCCTGATAGGGAAGCTTGCACAA
>JBEBQJ010000036.1:0-32179 GCA_040395455.1 Sphingobacterium yanglingense
TTGCTTTTCAGTTTTCTTCTCCTAATAGGCTGTTCCGATTCCAAAAAAACACCTACGCATCATATCGTGTTTTCACAATGTGTATTAGATGATGCTTGGCGTAAGGATATGCTTATGGAAATGCGACGAGAATTATCTTTTTATCCCAATGTGGACTTTCAACTATACGACGCTGATGGCAGCAGTTCCAAACAAATCGAACAGATTGAAAAGATTTTACAAAAACCGATAGACCTCCTCATTGTAAGCCCCAACGAATCAGAGCCATTGGCCCCAATAGTCGACCGTGTATACAGACAGGGGGTACCTGTGATTGTTGTAGATCGCAAAACATCGACCGAACACTACAATTCCTATGTCGGTTCCAATAATTATCAAGTCGGCAAACTGGCCTCTCTAGTTATCACACAACAAAACAGTGGCACCTCTCCAATCAAGGGCAATATTATATACATAACAGGTCTAACCAATTCTTCCGCCTCTATCGAGCGGGAAAAAGGATTTACAGACGGGTTGAAGCCCTATGTCTCCAGCGAAAACGTTATTCGCCTTAATGGTGATTGGCAGCCCGAGTCTGCATCGAGAGCGCTACGAAAAATAGACAGGAGTATCCTTGACCAAACGGATTACATCTTTTGCTTTAATGACCCTATGGCATTCGCCTCCAGTCAGTACCTTGACTCCTTACAACTACACAAAAAGCCACGGATTATAGGTGTCGACGGCCTGTATGGTGCAAACAACGGACTAAGCCATGTCATCAACAAATCTCTATTTGCCACTATTCACTATCCCACCGGAGGTAAAGAGACAATACGCACTGCAATGGCAATATTAGCAAAACAAGAGTACCAGAGAAACATCGACCTTGGCACCATGATAATAGATAGTCAAAATGTCCATCTATTAAATGATCTGGAAAAAAAAGTCAATGACCAATACGCAGACATCGATAGACAACAAGTTATTCTAAACAAACTAAAAGGAATTAATAGATTGGAATCAATCAAGTCAAACTTCTTTTTACTACTCCTTTTATTCTCCGTTATTGCACTCGGATTAATCCTCTATATATTAAGAAACCTAAAGCGGTCAAAAAAAACCATATCGGAAAACAACGAAACTATAAGTAGCCAGAATCAAAAGTTAGAAAAATTGTACAACGAATTGAATGAGAACTTCAATGAGAAACAAAGTCTGTTCAAAAATCTAACTTACAGCCTGAGTAACCCCTTGGCACTTCAATATACACTTCTCAAAGATTTACAAAAGAAAGAATACAATTATAGCATCGAGCAAACCCGAAATATAAACCATCTTAAAAACAACACTACAAGGCTTCATAATATTTTCCAAGACATTAGAAATTTGGAAAATATACATCGTGATGAAAATCAAGGTATACAGGAAACAAACTTTAGCGAGTTACTGCGAGCTGCTTTATATGCTCTCAATAACCTACTCAATAAAAAGCGAATAACGTTCAAGATTGAAAACCATATGGATCACGAACAGATCCTAATCAGTAAAGTATGGATGGAACGAGCGTTGTTTAACTTTATTGAGTTCCTAATAAAAAATATGCCCGAAGAAGGACTTCTTCATTTCAAAATTTCCAATACATTAAACGAACGTCGTGTCGGGTTTAGAACCACCGCAGGCCCATTTAGTTCTTCGAGCCTCGATAGGACAAGATTTCAAGAAGAGCTCCGTCTAGGGGTTAGTATTTCTTTTTTTCAAGATGTAATAAAGCAACATTTTGGCGAAGTCAACTTTCAATTTGACAATAATTTCGTAACGTTTGACATTTCTTTCAGCCAGCTCGAATTGAAAGTAAAAGAGAATCAAACTGACGAAACCCCGTATCATTTAGCTACAACTATCCCTGTTATCAATCCAGTCCATTACCGCGAAAAACCAAATCTATTATATATCGACAATGATCCGGACTGGAGCACTTTAGTCTATAATGAGTTTAACGATATTTACAACGTAATTTCAGCTAGTTCATTTCAGGAAGCCGAAGAATCCACTAGTAATCATAGTATTGACATAATCATATCCGAACTACTTATAAACAACAACTTATGCGCAAAACTATTGACATACCTGCGGGACAGCTCAGAATATAGTAGCATCCCATTTATCGTATTCACCACCAATGATACAGGCGAAGAGAATGCCTATGATGCAGGTGCCGACATATTCATACATAAGAACTCTGGAATCCACCTACTTCACAAAGCAATGGCCAGTTTTTTGAACCAAAGAAGGAGACTAACCTACAAACTACAACATTTCAGTCCAAAAGACATAAAACTTGTAGAGAACAGCAACGAACGCGAGAGCTACCTCCCCTTTGTAAAAGAAGTAAAACAAATTATGGAAGAGCACATTTCAGACAGTACATTTACTATAGGAGACTTAGCCAAAAAGTTTGGATTATCTCGAGTACATTTTTACAATAGATTCAACGAGGCTTTCGAAACGTCCCCTGCTGACTACTTGCTCAACCTCAGGCTAGCAAAGGCACTAAACCTCCTTCAGAGTCCACTGACTATTTCCGAAATAGCCTTTCAATGTGGTTTTTCTTCGCCAGGTTATTTCACAAAAGTTTTTTCACAAAAGTACAGTCAAAGCCCAAAAGCCTATCAACGCATGCATAGTAAAAGATAATCTATCCCTCTAATAACAAAGGTCCATAATCGTAATTATGGACCTTTTAACTACGAGAGCAAATCTCCCTAAGGTTCGAATATAATTTTATAAGCTCCTTTATTTGTTAGATCCTTATTATTGTAGACACGTTCACCTCCATCTATGCGCCAGTTCCTTACATTTGGTTGACCATAGACCAAGTGAGCACTACTGTGCCCCGCCTCTGGAACATCCTGAATCTTCCAATTGAATTCAAACCCCTTAGCCCTTGCTATATTTTGCCCCATTATGAAATAATTCCAACCACGTTCATGCCTATGTTTCCCCTGTAGTAAAGCTACAGCATTCTCAGGCGTACCTTCCTTCATCAATTCGGTATCCTTAGTACCTACGAGAATTACTAGGTTACGCTTAAAGAAAGCCCTTAGCCGCTCATCTGTGGCAAAAGGTGTGTTCTTAAAGGAAAAAGGCCAGCCCGAAGGGTCCGCTGACAATCCATTGGGCGAAACTAAATCTTCTGCCACCGGGTAGGTATAGTTCCCTGGATTTCCAGCAACTGCAATCCCTACACGTGCATTAGGCATCATTAACAAATAACGATGAACAAATTGTCCCCCAGCAGAGTGCCCAAACATATCATAAGTCTCGGCGGTACTTCCTGTACATTCTTTAAAATAATCAAAGAGATTTTCAATCAGTTGGTAGGTCCATTTTTCCTCTGGTTTAAGCACAAATTCTTTGGCAGTCTCCGACACTCCACCAAATTGATAGTCATTCTCCAAATACCCATTTTTATGAACAAACTGGGGGGCCAAAATAATAAACCCATGTTCTTCGGCTAGATTACGCCATACCCCTCGTTGTACCAACCCGCTCCGCTCTGCTCCATGCATAGAGAAAAGAACTTTCATTTTCTTTATGTTACCCCGCGAAGGGATATAATAAAAAAGAGAAATAGGCTTATCACTCAAGGGAGCATATTCGTTATATTCGATTACTCCACCACCTCGCTTAAAGGGATTGTCTTTCCCCTTTTGGGCAAATGCTGTTTTATCCGGGAGGACAAACAGAATTAGACAAATCAAAAACAATATATTTTTCATCTTATCATTTGTTATAGTTAATTAAAAAGCAGCTTAAAAGCTGCACTAGGGCCCAAGTTGCTAATATCTGAAGAATTGGAGACCACTCGACCATATATCATACGTAGGGACGAATGAGTCCCCTCCTCTACCTCTGCTTTTTGAAACGCAATCGGTGTCCGCAGCTCTCCTGCTATACGCAGACTCTCTTCATAAAAGAACCGACCTCGGTCCAAACGATGCCTTCCCTGTGCTTTAGCAGGAGCATCTCTCGGCAGGCTGACATCATTTTCATCCGTATCGAGTTGCCCTAGTTGTATATAGAGCTTTTTCGAAAAATATTTCTTTAGATGACTCTCATCGCTCATAGGACTACCCAACACCGCATTGGGCCAACCATATATTTTATTATCGGTACCAACAATACCATCCAAATATGGGAAAGTCCAACCGCCAGGATTCGCGGCCACCGCTTTATCGACACGCGCATCTGGTATGGCCAATAAAAAACGATGAACAAACTGTCCGCCAGCAGAGTGCCCAAACATACTATAGGATTCTGCTTTATTATCCGTTTCTTTCTTAAAATAATCAAACAAAGCCTCTATAGTTTGGTATGTCCACTTCTCTTTGGGGTTTGCAGTGGTAAAACTAGTATTGGTAAATACACCTCCAAATTGATATTCATTCTCACTGTAGTAACCTTTGGCATACTGAGGTGCTATAACGACAATACCGTTCGCTTCGGCCAAATATTTCCAAGCATTACGTTGTATAGTCCCATCTCTCTCCGCGCCATGCATAGAAAACAAAACAGGCATAGTTTCAATATTACCAGTACTAGGAATATAATAATACACTGTAATTGGCTTGTCAGCAAGCGGTTTATAGCCCTTATAGGTAAAATCCCCCTCGCCGCGTTTTAAAAACACACCATCTTTAGGTATTTTAGATGGTGGCGGTATGGGCACCTCAGGAACCTCAGTCGACTTACAACCACTCCCGAGACCTATAAAAACCATCATAAACAACCTCAACACACCGGCTCTAACTTTTCCTACTCTAATTTTCTTTTGCATAAAAACAAACTAGTTTAACGAACATCCCTTTTAGTCATACTTTTCACTATGGATAGGCAGGCACTATTATCCCATAGTACCTACCTAAAAAAGCCTTTAATTATCGCTATCAGATATCTTTATGGCACCGGCATTCAAACTCCGTATACTCGAATTACGATATAATCCCTGCTGATTTTGAATACTTCCCATATGGAACAGCTTATTATTGTTCACATCCTTAAATGACCTAGTCAAGTACCATGCTCCGTTAGCGTTCCCTGAATCTGCCCAGCCTGTATTCGTGTTTTTGTAACTTGCATTCGGAGCATTGAAGCCTGTAATGTTGTCGTCCTGACCAGGTACAAAACTAATGACTGTGTTTTCATCGTATTTAACAAAATTCCGAAGTCTTGACATTCTCGACAGATAATCGCGAAGCTTTGTAGCCTCCTCTACAGTAGGCACCAACCAGCCCTCTGGCGAAATATTATCAGCAATAACATCGTTTTCATTCACTAATCCCGCTTCAGTCACCGTATTGAACCCACCGATTGCCAGATAAGCATAAAGGAAACCAAACCGCTCTCGATTTGTAACTGCAGCAGCAGCAGTTGAGGCCCCATTATTAAACCCATTGATATGATAATTAGGATTCATAAAACTGCTGCTTAGATTGGTAGGTATACCTTGAAAATTCTTATTCTTATTATAATAGATGGTATTCAAGTTCTTACCCATCCAATATTGTGCGCCAATCTTGACAACAGGGTAAATTTGAGTTTCACTATTCCGCACATCTTCAATCAAATATGGCACTACTGTAGTCTGTTTACTACCAGGCACTACATCCGTTCCCATACCAACATCACCTGGCATATATAGTGTAGTCACTGGACTCGCCTCTTTTCCGGCCATATAGCCCGAAATGGTATTCCCATTAATATTAAAAGAAACTGTCCCCCCGTGCACTGCAGTTGTTGGTGCAGCATAGTTGTAGGTAAGGTCTTTTAAATCCTTGTTCTCCAAAATAATTTGTGCCACATAGCCCTTATTGATATACACGATATCATTTTCTACAGGATATACCACAACAGCTTGCGCGTTTACTTTGTCCACACCTCTCAAAAACTCTTTCGTTATTTGGGCAACCTGTTTATTACCATCCATCACTTTATATACACTAGAGACCGAAAAATCTGGAATATCGATGATATATGGTGTCATTCCACCTTTACCTTGATAGAGATTGATAAATGAAGTTACTGGTTCTCCAGATACCTGACGCTTAGCGCTAACAGTTATCAATGCTTGTTTCGCTGTGGTCAGTTCATTTATTTTCACGTTCAGGTTGATTTTATCACCCTCAGTTAATATAGATAACCAACCTTCAGTTCCTTCTTCTTGTGTGACCACCAAATCGACCAATTCATCGAAATTTGTCACCGTTACCTGCGAAGAAGAATTAAGATAACGAACTGGGACATATGTCTGCGATAAATCTACACCGCCTTCATGATCCTGTGTTACCACGATTTTTTGTGTATAGTTACCACTACTTATCATGATATAAGATGAGCGGGACTTATCCGTATTATTACCATCCACATAGACATACATGGACGAGCGCCCAGGTACGATCTCATGCGTTAACCAAGTATCCTGTGATGGAGAATAGATGTGCCAACCGTTGCTTTTTTCCTCCAAAGGAATCTCCAATAAAGTGGATTGCCCCGATTTGTTAAAACTCAATGCAATATTATCAAGTTGTACTTCTTCCAATTTCTGAAGTTCCTTCTTACAGGACAATAAGGCACATCCGAATAAAAAAAGGATGACCAAGTGGAATATATTATTTTTCATCTGTTTATTTTTTTATTGTGATGAAGCTATCAGATTTATTAAGCCCACTTCCAACAAATACAGAAATGTATTGCTGTGAAATAAATCGTGATGGTTTCATAATTTAGTGTTCTAATTAATCGTTTTAATCAATCCTGTTATATACGTCATCATAGCTTTCGTACCCTACAGTCTGCTGATTGCGAATAGCGGGATTTGCCTCCAACTCATTCAAGGGAATTGGATATATCACCTGAGCCCTAGCACTGGTTTTTGTTCCATAACCAAAAGCAATCGTTATCTTATTAGCATTCTCTATAAGCTCAGGCCGTTTCAGAGTCTCCCCTCGCCTAAAATAGTCCCAAAACGTATGTCCTTCCAACATCAACTCCCGACGTCGCTCATCGTACAGTATTCGTTTACATGCGGCGACATCGGTCGTTTTAAAGCCCGAATCTTTGACACGGGCCATACGTAACAAATCATAATAGGACTCTGCTACACCGACATTATCTTTATTCAAGTATGCTTCTGCGAGATTCAGATATATTTCCGGAAGTCTTACAACCGGCAGATTATAAACGGAATGATAGGACTCACCTACATATTTACGATACCCTTTATAGTCTTTATTAGCAATCCCCAAGTCACAGACCAAGTAGCCACGAACATCCTCCACACTATTAACAACATCCTGTAAAAAACTAACTGTCGCAGGCATCAATCCATATGCGGCATAACCAATATTTTGCGACACTTTACCGTCATTTGGTGCACCAGGATTATTATAGGTTGGCTTACGTACAAGGTTGTTCAACGAATTACTACCAATATGATCCGTCAGACTATAAGTCAATTCCCAAATATTTTCCGAGTTAAAAGGCTTGTAATAAGTAGTCTTATAACTCGTATAAGGAATCAAGCTAAAGCTTGCCTGTCCTACACGTAACGCCTCCTCTCCCATCTCGATGACGTCATCCCACCTATCTAGATACATATATACCCGACTTAATAAAGCACAGGTAGCTACATAATTTATATGTCCACCGATTGCGGCCTTATTTTTCAATAAATCTCGAGCTTTTACAAATTCATTCTCGATATAGGTATAAGTCTCCAATGCTGTCTTTCTTCGAACTTCATGTTTGTAGACGTTATTCACCATATCCATATTCTCTACAATAGGCACCCCCCAAGAAAACTGTTCTCCATATTCAGCCCCCCCTGGTACAGAAAAACGAGGTGGATATGCAAACAGACGCATCAAATCAAAGTAAGCCAAGGCACGTAGCGCTAACGCTTCACCCAGTATTGTTTCTTTTTCTTCGAGCGTCAATCCCTGCGTCTTATCAATATTTTCAACCAGCGTGGTAGCCGTACGGATTGCACCATAGATTGTAATCCACATGCTAGGTCCAGCACCGCTTGCACTCGTAGATTCGGAATACCTATTCTCTCTTTCGAAAGAGTTACCACTAGATAGACGCACAAAGAAATCCATTCCCTTAGCCCCTTCGTAGGCATACATATTTCGGCCATAGTAGGCATCTTTCGTGAAGGAGTCATAGATCCCATTCAACAATGCACGTATTCCTTCAGGTTTTGTCAGTATATCTTCATCATGGTCAGTGTATGATTCTTTATCCAAGAACTTCGAACAAGAAGCTGCAGACAATAGAAAGAGACACAATAGGCTATATCTGATAATATATTTCATGTTTTATGACTCTAAATATTTAAAAATTCATGTTTAGTCCTACCGTAGTCGTTGTAGCAGTTGGGTATTTAGCAGGCACGACAAAACCATCCATCTGCAGATCAGGGTCGTACCCTTTTAATGCAGTAGCTACCCACAGGTTTTCTATTTGACTATATAAAGAAAGATTGCTTATCCCCAACTTTCTAAAAGTACTTGGCGCAAAAGCGTAAGCCAATTTGATATTTTTCAATTTCAAATAATCTCCTTTATACAAATGCCTTGAAGAACCACCCGGCGACAGCTGTCCATTGATACGAATTCTGCTCGATGCATAGGGATTATCTGGTGTCCAACGATCCAACTGAGAGATATCCGCATTATAATCCATAGATTGTCCATCGATACCTGTTCGCGAACTTTTTCTTCCATCAAAAACCTGATGGCCCCAGCCAAAAGTCAACAATGTAGACAACTCCCAGCCCTGATAATTCAAGAAATTACTGAATCCACCAGTAGCAGTTGGAATTCCCTTTCCAAGCACACGACGCGATGAGGGATAATCACTGTTAGCAATAATCTTATTTCCAGAGTTGTCATAAGCATAATATAAGAGCTGCCCCGTATGTCTATTAATACCTGCGAATTCGCTCATATACCAAGAGCTTACACTTTCCCCATTACGTTGGATATGAGTACCTATAATATCCTGCTCTAAACCATAATACTTCGAGCTCAGGGTCGCTAGATTAAGCTTAGTATTCCATTTTATCTGCTTATCGATAATACGGGCATCAACATCCATCTCAAACCCCTTATTAACAATCCCTGCAGAAGTATTCATCAAAATAGAATTATAACCCGACACTTTAGAAACAAGTACATCTTGCAGTAAGTCTGAGGATTTACGCTGGTAATATTCTGCCGTAATCTTCACCTTGTCTTTAAACATCCCCAAATCCACGCCTACATTATAAATTTTGTTCTTTTCCCAACTTAAATCATATGTCCCCCTATAAGCCTGTGACAGCGCATGTTCTGAATTATATCTCCCAGAACCATTAAACAGACTGCGCCAACTGTAATAGCTCGAAGGGAGCGTACCATTATACCCATAGCTAGCCTTAAACTTAATGTTATTGAAAATTGGAGTTATTGTCTTTATAAATGCCCAAGGCTCGTTCGTAATCCGATATGCTCCCGACACTGACCAAAAATTACCCATTCTATGTTCAGGCGAAAAGCGAGATGAGTGATCTTGTCTGAAAGAACCACCAATAAAATACCGATATCTATACGAGTAGTCCAACTTAGATACAATGGACACCTGCGAATAGTCATAACCACTTCCTGCCCATCCAGACAACTCCGCACCGGTAGATAACACAGGCTTATCATCATTCATAAAATTGACCGCAGACACTGACGTCCATTCCTGCTTAAAGTCGACAAGTTCGAACGCCGCTAAAGCATTAAATCGATGTCGATTATTAATCGTATAGTTAAAATTTAACGTATTTTTATTGGTCAACTTTATCCTCCTAGAGTTGTAATTGGTCAGATCCCCATTCGCACCATACCCTGATCCAAATTCTCGACCAAAGTAATCAATACGACGTCCCGTGATATAGTATTGTGAAATATCACTCTTAAAATCCAACCAAGGCTTAATATTAACCCTCACCCAGCCTGAAGTCAAAAGACTGAACTGTGGTCTCTCTCGTATATTATCATACGAACTGGCTATCGGGTTGTGACTACCATTAAGCAGATTATTAGGAAAGCTAAAGTTGTAAGACCCATCAGATAAATAGGCAGGCACAACGGAAGGCAGCAATAACGCGGCATAATGTGGCATATTATAAGAAGTTCCCGACGTTAACGGCCCACTTTGATCTGTAGCACTAATAGTGCTATTCAAGCCCCAATTTATAAGCTTCTTTCTATCGTCTGCATTGAGATTGAAACGCATAGAATAACGCTGCAATGCACTATTCAGCATAATACCTTCTTGGTCCAAATAACCCAATGAAAGAAAATACTTGAGGCTAGAACTCCCTCCTGACATCGAGAAGTCATATTGTTGAAACCTAGCTGTTCTCGTGATCTCATCATACCAATTTGTATTTGGTAATTTATCACGATCGGCTCCCCAATAGTCGTAATATTGGGTGCTCCCATCTGGTTGAGGAAGTGCGTAATAGTTATTAAACGCTTGCTTTGCTAGCTTTTCCCACTGATAGAAGTTTTTCCCTCCAAGGAAGTACCCCAGTTTGTTGTGATAGAGGTTATCTAAATTTTCCTTAAAATTGCCACCTTGCTGTTGAACCAGCTGATGAAGCTGTCCCTCTGTCCAAAGCTCCATATACTGTTGTGACGTCACAAATTCTGGCTTTACTGCCGAGAACATACTGGAAATCCCTCCCTGTACAGCGACATTGTAGCGTATTCGATCAGCCGCCACCCCTTGTTTAGTCGTAATTACAATCACACCATTGGCACCTTGTGAGCCATACAGAGAAGCCGAAGCAGCATCCTTGAGAATAGTTACACTAGCAATATCTGAAGGATTGAGCGTAGCCATTGGACTCGATACAGCTCCACTATGTCCCGTTGTGTTATCCTGGTCAAAAACCACTCCATCAATAACGTACAATGGTTGACTTGAAGAACTCATTGAGCCAAATCCACGAAGACGCACTTCTGCAATATCCCCAGGCTGACCAGAGCTAGAAACAGCCAATCCTGGGACAAGTCCACCAAGTGCATTTTCAAAAGACCCCACTGGTCTACCAGCTATATCTTCGGTCTTAAGCACCTTTGCCGAACCAGTATAAAGATCTCTATTGATATCTCCATACCCTGTTACCACCACCTCATTTATTCTGTTTTCAAGAGTAGTCATAACAACATCAATTTTAGTGCGCTTATTTACCTCGATTACCTGTGGTTTCATCCCCAGATAACTATAACTCAACTTGACTCCACTTTTTTCCGCAGCAACTTTAATGGTATAAGCCCCCTCTCTATCTGTCAAAACTGCATTAGTTGTTCCCTCTTCCTTCACACTGACACCAAACAGCGCATTTTTTTGCTCATCCACAACCAATCCTTTGATTTCCAACTCAGATTGAATAGATTGCTTCAAAATAGAATTTCCTTTTCTTCCTTCTTGCTGTTCGACAGCTTCTATGGCGATGGACTTCCCTTTAATATGATAGGTCAAGAACCTGGAATCCAATATTTCGTCCAGCGACTGCGTTAGGCTCAAGTTTTTGAGTGAGGCACTTACAAGATTTGCTTTATCGACCTCCGCATCGCCATAGACAAAAGTGTATCCACTCTGTTTACTCAGTTCAACAAGAACTTTTTTTAGTGGCATCTTTTTTACTGTCAGATTTATACGCTGCGCATTCGCATCAGCAAACGCCACCATCAATGACATAAAAAATAAAAATAAGGTTAACTTCATGTAATAAACATACTTAGATATTAAAAATCTGTTTTTACATAGTCCTTTATTGCTCATGGTTTATAACGTATTCATAAGTGAACAACACAGACTATCTCCTAGATGATGGAATACAAAACGGACCTTGTTCCATTCTTTCGGAATGCTTAAGTTTGTATTGTTCGGTTAATAAAAATGGATTATGCTCCTCTTTTAATCGACATACTGTCCGCAGTGTCTTCAGCACTGCGGCAGTCTATACTGCCGGAAAAAGTATTATATTTATCTCTTTATAGCAGTCACCCTCCTTCCTTCTATATGAAACTGTACATCTGTTTTTAATGATATAGCGTCCAATACTGTTTTCAATGTTGCATTACGTGGTATAACGGCCGACAACTTTGTTGCGCTAGATGTAGACATATCCACTTCAACGTTATACCACCGTTCGAGCTGCTTTGCAAATAGGCCCAATTCCTGGTTATTTATAATATATAAACCTTCTTTCCAAGAAAGCACTTCTTCGATATCAACTGGCCTCACTTTCATTTTCCCCTGCAAAGCGACCTGCGCCTGTTCGCCTGGTTTCAAAACCAGTGTCTCTCCAGTCCTTGATTGAGTTACACGGACACTTCCTTCACTCAGGGTGGTTATCACATCTCCTTTGTCCCGATAAGCGTTCACATTAAAATGGGTACCTAAAACTTCTATTTTTTGATGCTCACTTTCTACGACAAAAGGTCGCTTCTTGTCTTTGGCAACCTGAAGGTAGACTTCACCACGTATAGACAATCGACGCTCATTGGCACCAAACACAGCAGGGTAACTTATTTCAGAATCCGCATTCAACCACACCAACGTTCCATCAGGCAATGTCGCCTTAAACTGCCCCCCTTTGGGTGTTCGTAAAATCAAACGTTCTAACTTATCCAATGAAGTCAACAATGTACCGTCTGCATATCGCACGGCGCCCTCATCGTTAACTATACCCGTAGCTTCCCCATCCAATACAAATTCCTTGACTCCATCCAAAATTAAAAGAGCCCGATCTGCTCCTGGCTCTATATCCACCATTCGCTTCTCCACCTCATCCTGCTGACTAGCATCCCAATGTAGATACATTGCAACGCCAAAAACACAGATCAATACCGCTGCAACCACACTAACTTTCCAGCGCCATTTTCTTATAGAATGTATCTTTTTAGAGGACTGTCTCGATTTTAGGATAGCAGTGGTCAACTTCGTTTTATTTCGCTCCAACATAGGGGACAAATAATCTGGCTCCAGAACCTCCGACGGCTGCTGGTCCAATAGCTGCTCTAGCTTATCGTCTAGTTCCGCACCTGCACCGTTCTCCTCTTCAAAAAAACTCAATAAACGCTGCAATTCTTCCGAGCTGACTTCACCTCTTAGATAGCGTTCAAATAAAATTCTCTTATTTTCCAATTTTCAATCCGTTTACTATATAGTCGAAACGAATTCAAAAACTCTCGGCTCCAGTTAAAAAAAATTAATTCAGGTACAGATTTAGAAGCAACACACATAGAAGATGGGAATATTTTCCTTCTAGTTGCTTTTTAAAGAATTCGGAAGACCTTGCCATATGGTCTTTGATTGTAGACATAGAGACTTGAAAATGCGCGGCGGCTTCTGAATAGGATTTTCCGTCGATTTTTACCATACGAAATACTTTCTGACGCTGTGCTGGCAACTGCGACACAAGAGTTTCCAACAAATCCTTGTTTTCCTTATCCTCCAATAGGGACTCAATATGCTCGTAAGACGACGATATAAAATAGATAAGTTCTTCTTGCAAGGCTTTGTCGCGAGAAGCCTTACGATAAAAATCAATGACTTTACGTTTTACAATGGTATACAAATAACCTCTCAATGAGGATATTTCTTCAACACGCTCACGTTGTACCCATAAAGCGGTGAATACATCTTGGTGTATCTCCTCAACTTGCTCAGGTATACGAATCAATTGATGTAATTTGAGCGCTATAGCCCTTCCATATGCAGCATAAATTTGCTCAAATGCCTTCACATCTCCCAGCTGCAAAGCGGCTAAAAGTACCTTTTCCTCATCTATAGAAAGCGCAACCATGGTATAAACAATCGGTCAGTTTGCAACGAATTAACGAAACTTTATAAACAAACTCAAATAAATTAACGTAAAAAAAATAATATAAACCTGGCTTACTGTTGGAAAAGTGAGTCCAAAAATATCAATACTTGTACAAATGACAAAAAAAAACTATAGGCATTAGGATATAACCACATAGGAAGCATATTTAAACCAATGGATTATTAATCTAAAAACAACATAAACAATAACAATATATAAACACCATTAAACACTGAAAATCAAACCAATTTTACTTTAAAGAAACACAAATAAAAATAGGATTACAAAATTAACAACAACCCCAAGACGGCATTACCAGCATACGTCCCCCTCGAAATTTTAAGATAGATCTCATGAAATTTGTACCCCAAACTAATTATGGCTATTTTTAGACAAAGCCAATATCAACCATTATGACATACAACGAAGGGATAATTTTTATTAAAAATCTATTTGAACTCCATAAAGTCTCTAATATCGCTCCGAGCAAAATCGAAGTGCACCTTGGAAAAATAATTTTGGAAACACCAGGTTATAAAGAAGAGGGGGATTACAAAGTATTTTTTAAAACAAACATTAGCTCTACCCCAAAAGCCTATAGCCATGCAGACATCGTACAATCCATATATGACAATACCACATCGATAAATGCATCCCGAGTTATTGAATCGTTAGAGGCTATATTTCTACATGGGCTGAATTGCAACAAGCCTTTTTATAGCACAGATACTCACAACCTACTTTTTTGGCTTACCCTACAAGAAGACCTGAACTACCCTATGCCCCGATATCAAGGAAGAAAACTTCCTTATCAGCGTTATTTCGAAGCTGTATTAGCGAAACTCAACTTCTGCACACTAGACGATATAAAAACTAGAACCAATAATCACAAAGCAAAAATCCCAGAGCTTTTTCAAGTTCCAAAGGGAATAAAACATCCTTTATTTTACGACTTAAATTATAAGTGCGTATAAAACTTAACTTATGATAGATTTGATATATGCGTTATTCAGCCAATAGGCTTTTTTCTTCTCAAAGGTTCCTGAAGCTGTCTCCATCAGATCCTGCGCATTTCTAGCCTTGGGACGAACATGGCAGATCATATTGTCTGAAAGCTTAACAAAGTTATTGAAATCACCATTCAATATATTCGCCTTCGTGTTTTCCCAAAACCTTTCTGCTACCGCTAGATCTTCATGGGGCATTGTCCAAAACAATACTTTCAACAGTCTGGGCACCCTTTGTTCATCACGTTGAAAGACTACAATAAAAAAACGTTTGGTCAGTGTCTCGTAGCAGTAGGAGCTTAACCATTCCTCATAGATTATCTCCTTGTACTTAATCTGTTGAAAAGACATACTCTCTCTTAAACTCCCATTGTATTCTAAGATAATTGTCTTCATTTCGATATCTCCCTTCACAAACTCTTCAATATATTTTCCTTCCACCCCCATGATTCGATTACAGATAACGTTATATCGATTTTTGGCTTCGAGATTCACCTTTAAGTCAAAGTGTTTCATCAAGTCAGATTCTGACCAGCCTATATAATTACCAAATCGTTCACAAACCAATTCTTCAAAAGTTTGCCCGTTTTTATATGCACGCAGAGATTCAACTGCTGCAACAGCATGTCCTAACTCCAGATTATTGGCGGATTCATAGAGATCACGAGGAAGAGGGCTTTCACTTAAAAGATAGGCATACTCCCCTTCATCTATAACATGATGCATCCCTGATGCAATCTGCTTGATGATATAATTAAGATATTTTGACTTGAGAGAGAATGCGCGTTGCATAGCCGGTATATCAGAAAAGGGCTGTTGTCGAACACTAGCTTTAGTTGCCCCTTTGGTGCAGGCACCGAGATATAACGTATCTCCTTCAGAAATTTCATGAGCTCTACCTTCCTTTATTTTTCGGACAATAGTATTCCAATCATCTATTATAATCTTTAGATCTGTCTCTGGAAATCGCCAAAGGCTAACGTATTTGAACTCATAATCTAAAGATTGTTGCTCTTTATCATGAATATAGAAAAGTAAAAGTAGCTCAGCGTTCTTTTTCCAAAATGAACTTGTACGGAACATAGTCTTATGTTCCTCCATATAATTAATGATATTGAATACTAAGCGTTCCTTGGAAACGAATTCTTTACCTACCCTTTTGAGTGGCGAGGTCTTCAGCTCTATACCTGCATCCGCAAAAACGGCCTGAGCATCCGAATTGGGGCGATACCCAAAATAGAACTCTTCGACCATATTCCCCAAACTGCCCTTTCCTAACTTGACGACCATCGCGTCATCCTTACTACAAGAAAGAAACGTACGGAGACTGCGATTTTCGAGCAATTTGGCGTAAGTAAGAATTGAATTCTTATCGCCCTTATCATAAGGTAAAGGGGATTGCATAAAAAATGAAATAAAACAATACTCAGTATAACGAAAAAAGGAATTCTTACGAAATCCTTTTATTCAATGCTTTTGCTATAGCTTCTACTACTCCCACGACCAAGGCATTCCCCATAAAAAATGCACGTTTTACATCAGTAGCCTCTTTAGTATGATTATCGGGGAACATATTAAGCCGCTCCAGCTCAATGGGGACCAACCTCCTCAATTTACCAGACTTGGTCGTAATAACATGCTTGAAGCGTGATGGCGATGCCCCTCCCTCTCCTGTAATAATGGTACGGGATGGCCTATCCAATGCATCAGGAAACACCATTGGTCCCTCCGAATAGTTATACGTAAATCCTCCCGCTTTATTCGTCCGCACCTCACTTTTACCTCCTTTCAGGTAGTTCCACTTATCAAGATCCTCATCCTTAATAAAATAAGATGTTGGAACCTCATTTTCATCAAGCAAGATATCAGAAACATGTGTATACTTCCCATTATAATCAGGCAATGTCTTAAAAGTAAAAACTTGCCTATCGATGACCATTCCCGAGTTTTCGAAGGGGCTTTCTGCTATACTTTTATTCTTATTAAACGCTTGAGTGACTTCCTCCAAGTTGCCTTCAATTTCAAACTCCCTTACATTAGTATATTCGGTAGCTGCAGGAAATGCCTCTCCTATGACTCCATCTGTTAAAAGCCAACTCTTACGATCTGCTTTGACCATGGCTTGATACACCGTCGAACTCTTATGATAAGCCATAATAAAAATTCGACGACGGCGCTGCGGAAATCCATATTCTGCGGCGTTGATTACCCGCCACTCTACAGCATATCCCATGTCACAGAGCGATGCCAACATAATAGCAAAATCTCTTCCACGCTGTTTAGCAGGCGACTTAAGTAATCTGTCGACATTTTCAAGAAAAAGATATTTCGGTTTTTTATCCTCTTTTTTTCGAATTATATTATAAATAGACCACCAAAGAACGCCTTTTTTACCCTCTATACCACCAGAGCGATTCAAGGTACTTGCGACCGAGTAGTCCTGACAAGGGAATCCCCCCACAAGCATATCGTGGTCAGGAATACTATCAAAATTCTCTTCGACAACGGATGCGATATCGACATTCGAATGTATAGTTTCTGGAAACCTCAACTGATAAATATCAGAAGCAGGCTGCGATTTTGTAGACGGCTCCCATTGATTACTCCATGCTATTTCATAGGTATCCGATGCTTGCTTAAGACCTAAATGGAATCCACCTACCCCCGCAAAGAGCTCGATGACCTTTATTTTTTTCGCCATAATTATGCTAACAAAAGTAAGGTTCTAAAATTAATATTTCAACTTAAAAAATAGTGCTTTTGATAGGATTTGCCCTTTTCTCGCAGGCAAATTCTCTAGCAAGTTGGTGCTTAGGCTATCTACCATAAGCAATCAGAATACTATTCAATTACCAAGGCACAATAATAGCTATAAAAAACGATAAAACTAATTTTATTAGCAACAAAACTATAGATAGACCAACAAATCCCCTCTTTATTATTTAGAAGCCTCAATAAGGCAACTCTTCACATTCGTATCCAACGTCAGATAAGAGCTTGACAATAGCTGTTGCCTTTTCATTTGGGGTATCTACACGAAAGATATTGTCGCAATCTTCCAAATCAAAGTTCCATATAGCGCCTGGTAGCTTCTCATTCAGATAGGGTCTTAACCTCTGAACATCTTGAGTACTTTGTACAGATGTCGCAAATATATAAATCATAATGACTAGTTGTTTTATAGTTAATAGAACATGATATCTTTATACAATGTATACAGTTGTTTACGTAAATGCTTAACAGCATAGTGTTTTCGGGATAATAGGGTATTGACTGGAATCCCTAAACTTACTGCAACATCCTTTACTGGAAATCCTTCTATCTCCGTCAGTTCGAAAGCCTCCCGCTGTTCCGTAGGCAATTGGGATAGACTATCTTCCAATTCTTTCCACACCAAAGAACGTAGATAGACAATGTCGGGGGTCGGACTATCCCCACCGAACAGAATTTCGGAGAACTCTTCCAACACCTCTCCTTCCTCCTCTCGAGATACTGAAGGCATCTCCACCTCACGTCTCTTTTTCCCCTTGTTAATAATCGTATTACGTGCCACACGATAGAGCCAAGCACTAACCTGCTCAATAGGGTTCAGGTTTGCATCCATAGTCTTGACCAACTGATAAAATACATCTTGAAGAATGTCTTCAGCATCTTCCAAATTGGAAACACGTTTACGGATAAAGGACTGCAAGATGGGTCGCTGCTCCCGAACGATTCGATCTACATCAATCGCCCCTTCGGTAGCATCAGTCTTCTTTTTGAGGTTCTTCATCTTGTGTTTTATCAAAATGATGCGCTCCCCAAGGTCCTCCAAAGCCGAATTTGCGTCGCTTACAAATAAACTCCTTGCGTTGCTCTTCTGTCATATTGGCCCACTTAGCAGACATCTGCCCCCCTTTCATTGTCTCAAACCCAGGCCTGCATCCTCTACCATGGCCACCTCCAAAACGACCAAACAAGAGACGCGCCAGTACAAACAAACCCAATGCTTGCCAAAAATTGAGCGTAGTGAGTCCAAATATATCGGGAATAAGTAAATTCCATAACAACATTATAACACCGCTCAAAGCAGCAATACCTACAATGGCCAATAAGCCAAATTTTAACTTTCTCAATTTCATGATATCTAAAAATTACACAATCGTTATAAAAACATGCTATAGTTGTAGACAACCAAGTCTGGAAAATATTTTACGAAATCATATTTTTTTTTAAAAAGTTCACAACCTGAACTCGTAACAGATAAAAATCAAAATAAAATGTAACTTGTCCAAACGAATAAGCATCGCGATGTAATGAAGAAAAAACACCTTTGGCTAATCGCAATAGCCTGTATATTACTATTCCTATCCGTTCCTTCTTTTCACCTATTACGAACAAAGTGGAAAGAAGACAAAACAAGTACTGCTATTCCAAAAGGATATACAGATGATGCAAGTCAGCTGAACCTCACAAAAATGGACACCATTATTGCTATTCCAACAAATAGGAACGAAATCGAAATGCAACTCCAAAACATTTTCAAATACGCTCATAAAAACAATTTGAAGATTTCGATATCAGGGGCAAAGCACAGTATGGGCGGACATACCATCTATCCTGGTGGTATACTTTTAAATATGCTTTCCTATAAACATATGCAACTGGATACGACAAGTAATATCTTGACCATCGGCTCTGGTGCTTTATGGGAAGATGCGCTTAAATATCTTGACAAATACGGTAAATCTGTCGCCATAATGCAAGCATTCAGCTCTTTTTCCATTGGTGGGTCAATCAGTGTCAATGGTCATGGCTGGCAAAAGAATTTACCCCCTATTTCCGAAAGCGTTGTCTCTTTTTCTATAATGATGGCCGATGGGACTATTTTGACCTGCAGTAGACAAGAGAATGAAGAACTATTCAAACTTGTACTCGGTGGCTATGGCCTCTTCGGCGTCATACTTGATGTAAAGCTAAAAGTAGTCGATAATACTGCATTGACTTATAAATACATTAGATTATCCCCCGAAAACTATGTAAGCTACTATAAGAAATATGTATCTGACAATCCTGACGTAAACCTGGTCTTTGGTCGTTTACGGATTTCGGATAAGCATTTTCTAGAAGAAGCTACCTTAAACTTTTTTGAAAAGGCAAATACACCCGTTGTACCCCGACTTCAAGAGGCAAAAAGTACCGAACCACAACGGTTAGTATTCAGAGGTAGCGTAGATAGTGAATATGGAAAAAGATTGAGATGGGACCTAGAAACAGGAATGAATAAAGTATCCAAAAATGAGGTTTACTCCCGAAATGAACTCTTAAACGACCACGTTTCCCTAATAGAGAATAAAGACGAACGTTCTACAGATTTACTACAAGAATACTTTATCCCAAAGCGGAACTTCAATGCATTTATTGAGGATATCAAACCCATTTTAAGAAAATCTAAAATCGATTTATTAAATATTACTATACGAGGTGTCCGTGCGGACAAAGACAGTTATCTTAACTACGCTAGAGAAGATGTTTTTGGTTTTGTGATTCTGTTTAACCAAAAGAAAACCGAAGAACAGGAGATTGAAATGAAAGGGCTAACCAATAGCCTGGTCGATGCCGCCCTAAAAAACGAAGGAACCTTCTATTTGCCTTATAGGCTTCATATCGACCGCGACAAGATGCGGAAATCGTATCCACAAGCGGACGCCTTCTTTAAACTTAAGCTAAAATATGATCCTACAGAGATATTCAGCAACAAGTTTTACTTGCACTATAAATAGATGCGTAATCTTTTTGTCACATAAAAAGACAATTAGTCTTTGGCACAACAATTGTAAGTAACTAAGTATTCATAATTTAGGTTAATAATTGGTTAGTTAAAAGTCCCTGAAGCTCCCCACTTCAGGGACTTTTTTTGCTATAGCTGAAAATGCCTGATAAAAAATGTCCCGTCAAGCTCTCTCTTAAACGCTGTATTTTTTTAATACAAGGATTAATGGCATATTTGTAATTGTATGAACATAATAAAACTTCTATTTGGGATACTTTCTATCTCCGTACTAGCTTCTTGTGGCGAAGCTCAAAAAGAGCAGGCATTGGAACAACTGGATAAAAAATCGGCTCGTGAAGTCACCTTAAAAACAGTGACCCAAGGAGACACTGTCCTCCATATCACCACACAACATATTTGGTATAATGGAGAACAGATTGCTTCAAAAAGTGATACGATAACAACCCCAATAGCTCCTAATACATGGGATGGTGTAGACTCTACAAAGAGTCTAAATAAAGTCCCTATTTATGTAACTGTACAATAATGAGAAGACCTTCAGCAAAAAATATCCAACTGGTATTGATTACGTCGGTACTGGCATCATGCGCGCAACCCCAACAAAAAACAGATGATAGGCAGCGTGTGTACATGCGTGCAGATTCTACTGCAGCCTATACAGAGGTTACCGACAACTACCGTCAGGGGCACCATGGTACAGGCGGCCTAGGCTCCTCCCTTCTCTGGTTTATGGCATTTAGACACATGGGTGGTGTATTAGGCTATGCCAACAATAGCTTACATCCACAATCGGTATCTGGTACCAATGCAGCCAAAGCAGCAGCATTTAAAGCTCAACGTGGTGGGTTTGGAAAAAGCGCAGCTAGTACTCCTAGGGCATCATCAGGTTCATAATGCAGTTAAAAAAGTTAAGAATAGACCCAAATTGGGAATCCCGACTGGAATCTATTGGCTATGGCTATCATACCCTAGACGGTATACCCTATTGGGTAGATGATTACTATTACGAGATCAGTACCAAAGAAGCGGATTTAATATACAAAGCCACCAATGAGCTTTGGACGATGTGCCTAGATGCTGTCGAATATATGATTAAGAATAAGCGATACCATCATTTTCATATCCCTCCTTATATCATACACCATATCGAGCGTACTTGGGAAAATGATGAGCCTTCGATTTATGGGCGCTTCGATTTTGCATACGATGAAGGCACTGGTGCACTAAAAATGTTGGAATTCAATGCCGATACACCGACTTCGTTATTTGAAACAGGGATAGTACAATGGTACTGGAAGAAACACTATTTTCCCGAACTGACGGATCAATTTAACAGTATCCACGAGCAGCTAATAAACAGTTGGGGTGAACTAACCCCCTATTTAAAAGGTGACATACTCCACTTCGTGTGTGCAAGGGAAACCCTCGAAGACCTAACAAACGTCGAGTACCTAAGAGATACAGCAATCCAGGCTGGCCTTCAGACCAAACTGATTTATATAGACGATATCGGCTGGACAGGTCGTAATTTCGTGGATCTAGAGGGAGAACCTATACAGTCCGTATTCAAACTATACCCTTGGGAATGGATGGTGCGCGAAGAATTTGGCGTACACATCATCAACGACTTGAATCAGGCGCAGTGGATCGAACCCTCATGGAAAATGTTGTTGTCGAACAAAGCAATACTACCAATTTTATGGGAATTATATCCTAACCACCCCTACCTGTTAGCCTCCTACTTTGAAGAGCCACAACATCTCAAACATTTTGTTAAAAAACCGATACTCTCGAGAGAAGGCGCCAACGTAGAGATGTACTATGACAAGCAAATGATCTATGCCACGGCAGGAGAATATGGTGAAGAGGGATTTATCTATCAAGAATTAGCGACATTACACCGCGAAGAAACGGGCTTCTCAATCATCGGAAGTTGGGTTATCGGACAAGAATCCTGCGGCATATCCTTCCGTGAATCTGATATGCCAATAACGACAGATCAAAGTAGATTTGTTCCTCATATCATAAGGCATTAAAAAACAAAGAGCGCCCATCGTCGATGTAGCGCTCTTGTGCTAAAAAATAATATAATGCTAAATCTTATTAATTTTCAAAACGGTATTTCCATTTTCTACCGGACCACCTTTTTTACCAGCTTGTTTATTGGTGACATATATCGTTCCTGTGTTCGGATCCAACGTAATCGTATTGGGAAGTCCCTTTGTCGCTATACGCTCCATCACTTCGTAGCGATCCGTATCAATTACTGCTACTTCTTGCTTATTCCTATTAGCGGTATACAATAGTTTACTATTTTCGTCATAAACCAAACCTACTGGTGACGAATCGTAACCTAAATACACCTTTTGTATAATATCCCCCGTATTTCCGTCTACTATAGTTATATTATTATCATTAGATTGGCTGACAAACAGGCGATTATTGGTTTTATCTATGGCAATATTTAGTGGGCAATAGGACCAGGTTTTATATTGCCCTTCCAAATTCCCAGAATCACTGTTATACACCAGTATGTTTCCTTCCATAGTATTAGCGTCTGTACTATAGACCTTACCACGTTGTGCATCAACATTAAGTCCTAAAAGATAAGCACCTGCTTTTTCAAAAGAACCAACATAAGTATTGCTTTTTCCATCAATTTCCCAAATAGAAGGACTCCCATGATCGGAAACATATATCTTGTTCCTGACCTCGTCAACTGCAATTTCGCGAATCTTTGATTTCTCCTTCCCACTCGATATCACCTGCTGTTTCTTGCTCTTCACATCGATAGCGCTCACAGCATTCTGTAACGAATGCCCGACGTAAAGCGTTTGCGTCTTATTATTCAACGCAATACCAAATGGAAGATATTTTCCCAATGAAATAGAATCTGTTACTGCTAGACTCTGTCCGTCTAACACATAAACAAAATTCTCAGCATCCTTGTCAAAGCCTTTTTTAGGCCCCGCCACATATACGAGATTATTGGTCGGATTATATACCAATTGATAAAGTTCATTGGGCAATTTTTGCATCTGTTCGATTTTAAAATTAGCCGTATTCTCCTGACCATACGCCAGCGCTGCAGCTAGCGTCAATGTTGCACCTAAGATTATATGTTTCATATGTATGTAATTATATTCGATGATCCGCCAGCTGGCGGACCGGTTTGATTTTCAGTTGTCATTAACTTGTCCCGACTGCTCGGAATGGAATATCCAAACTATATTATGCACCCTTTTCTTGTAAATAGTGTGCATGCTGTTTAGCGGTCATCCGTGTTTGTGTTTTCAAATCATGGACATTTCATATATAAAATTATTTAGAATAATTTTTAATAAGCATCTATATAGGAGTAGCCTTAACCTTCGTGATACCGAAGGTCGGTATCTTATTAAAGAGTATTCCTGACAAAAAAACTGAAGCATTATCCGTTTCTGCGTTCTTGTTGCTGCAAATTAAAACCGTAAATTTGAGTCTAGTTTATCACCTTATGTTCAAAAAAACAGCTTTCATCGCGACATTCTCTCTTCTTTTTGCCTGTGCTACTAAACAGGACAACAATATCATCTGGTATAAAGGTCAGCTCATCGAGCAGTTGGAGCCACAGGGAGACTCCGTATACCGGGTACAAATCGGTATCATGGCCTCATCCTTCTGGCTACCAACAGACAGCAAAGATTTTAAAAAGCAGCTATCCTTATTAAAAAATAGCTTAAGCCATCGCCAACCTCTTGACATAGGTATCGAAAAGGGAAGTAACGAAATACGCACGATAAAAAAGTAGATAAATCATACTAATGACAGATACTCCATTAATAGATAAAACATGTCAAGTAGAGAAATTTGAAGGTAAAGGCGGTTGGACTTATATTCGTCTTCCCGAAATACCTCCAGGTCGCAATACCCCTTTTGGCTGGGTTAGAGTACATGGCTCTATCGACACTTACGTCATAAAAGGGTACAACTTGCAGTCTATGGGGAGTGGCGTACTATTTCTACCATTAAAGGCTGAGCTCAGAAAACAGATCAAGAAACAGGCTGGCGATTCCGTACATGTTATATTATTTGAGGATAATACACCGACTGAAATTCCAGAGGAACTGATACTATGCTTATCAGAAGAACCCCTGGCCTATGAAACGTTCTGTAAATATACAGACGGTGAAAAGAAGAGCATTGTAGACTGGATATATGCAGCAAAAGCGGATCGAGTGAAAGTCGCCCGTATTGTCAAAACCTTAGAGCAGATAAGCTCAAATATCATTTAACAGTATATGGATAATAAAACATATTTAATATTTGGAGTCAGTAAAGGATTAGGAAGAGCGATAGCCCAACAGCTCCCCAACAACGATGACATTGTATTTGGTGTATCAAGGAGCAAGCCGGACTATTTAGATGAGCAAAACAACATGCGATGGATAGCTGCTGATTTATCCGTTCCAGGCAGCGCAACACGGGTATTGATGGAGGAAATCCGAGATCAAAAAGTAGACTACTTTATTTATAATGTAGGGATTTGGGAAGAGTTTGCCTTCTCTCCAGACTACGACTTTCAAAACGTGCCCGAAAATGAAATTATATCTATTATAAATACCAATATCACGTCTTGTTTATTGACTGTACAATCAATCATCGACAATCTTAAGCAAGCCAACAATGCCAAAGTTATCTTTATAGGTTCAACTTGGGGATTGGAAAATCATAAAGGGAAAGAAGTCGTTTTTTCTGCTTCTAAATTTGCATTGAGGGGAATTGTACATGCGCTACGTGAAAATTTGCGCTTGCACAAAATCGGAGTATCTATTTTAAACCTAGGTTATCTAGCAACCGACGCAGAACAACAGGCTAGCGACGAACTCATTCCCCTGGCAGATGTTATTGCCGCCCTCCGTTTCATATTGACCACCTCCAACTTGAGCTGCGTCAAAGAAATCGATATGCCAGCTATGCAGGATGACAATATCTAGATCCTATTTTATAAAAAAGGGCTGCCTTTTTCAAGACAGCCCGCAATGTTACCAAGTAACGATCAAGTCCGCTAGGATTGGGAGATGATCCAAATCATTGAGCGTCGTGAATGGAGCAGACACATTCATTATCTTAATGTTACTACTCGTCACAATATTATCAATACCACGATTGGGTACCGCACCTACTCTTCCCTCAGCGGCATTGGTGCCCGCTGCTGTACCAAACCAGCCTTGTGCACCGCCATTCGCCATATTAAACCCAGCTTCTGTAAACTTCAACTGCATCTTATCGGCGGCGTTCATATCTCCCATGCAAATAAAATACTCATATTTCTTTAACTGCGTCAATAACGCATCCATAGAACTGTCATGCCATTCTTTTTGCCAAGGAATATGTGAAGATATCACAGTAATCGTCTTGTTACCCACTTTCAAATCTCCTAAAACAGCATAGTAATCCCCATCCCATTTTTCTTCACGAATATTCTCAAAGGTATAATTAGTTGCTATTCCATTGTATATCCATTTATTTTCCTTGCCAAAATAGACATTTTTATAAAAAGGCTTCAACAACGCTTCTTCGGCAACGACCGTACTGTCTTTATCAAAATATCTGTTCCATTCATTGACAGCAAATATATCCAGCCCCTGTTGGGCAATCCAACTTTTCCAACGGAACAATTCTGCCTGCATCATTTTGCCGCTGCCTTGAAAACCGCCCAATCTACCTTGATTAAAATGTCCAAGGTTATATACCCCTACTTTAATCCGTAGGGGTAAATTGTCCTGTAGCTGCCCAAACACTGTCGTACAAGTTAGTACACAAAGTCCCAACAGTGCTATTGTTCTTTTTATCATATCCTTATTTATTATAACGAATCGCTAAATACCCTATTCCAGTTGTCGTTGCTACAGATAATGGCTCACTCGCATAGCTGTTCCCATCGGAAGTCAAGTTCTTTTCGACAACCAATCGAAGATATACTTTTGATTTCCCTAACATTGCCAATGGAAGCTTTACATTGATATTTTTGTAAGCTGCTAGTTGGTGAATATTCGTATTTGCAAATAAAGGAGCATCAGGAACGGTATAGCTTTTTATCTTAGTCCAAGTCCCATCCATGTTGCCATGCTCCGACCATTCTACTTTCCAATAGCGCGGAGCACCTTTTCCGGTCCCTCCCACAAGATTATTTACGGTAAACTGTAGCGAAAGCTGACTCGTATTAATCCCTAGCGTAGAGAAATCTATGATAAATCCTTCCCCTCTATTTTTTTCATAATTCCACCAGGTGTTGTTGGCCGTGATTGCAGCATTGGTCACAGCTCCCTTACCGTCGGAATTGGTAGTAGCTTCCGTATTCTGTTTACTGCCTGATCCTGTCAGCACTCCATTTCCATATTGATTTGTATTTCCCAGATTTTCTTTTCCCACAGGCCCCAGGTAGCTGTAATCTATACTTCTACTTAGACTTACCGTATTCGTAGAAAAAGTAATACTACCATTATTTCCTAATGTCGGCAACGCTATACCATTCGTTATATTAGGGTATTGGTACTCAGTAAGCAATTCAGAAAAACCACTGTTCAATGCGGCATTAATTTTAATATCCTCTTTAGCCAAGTGACGGATCTGATATCTTCCAATATTACCATAATCCTGCTCCAGTGTCGCATCCTGATACTCAAAGCGCGTAAACTTTTCATGCACGATAATACCAGCGATTGTTCCCGATCCAGAAGGCAACATACTACCGTCTCTACGATAAGTCGTGCGCGTATTAGTTAGTGTAAAGAAATCATCTCCATTTTTATCACGCATCAACAGCGGATACTTACCTATACGGTGTGCTGAAAACAGCGTAGAATACCCTTCATTGATAGGTGTAAAGGATCCTTTTCGAATTGGGAACTCCACATCTTTCAACGTCACAAAAGTATAAATATCATCATCCGTTATATCCCCCATATACTTCTGCTTCACCGCTATCTGACTGACAGTCCCCTCTTCCTGTTTCATAACCATCATAGAAGTAACACCTGTTAGCGTATAACGATTAGGGTTAGACTCTCGTTCTACACCTACGCCCTTCAACAAAATCTGTACCTTGCTATACCTCTTGAAGATATTATCGGATGCAGTGTTCGTCAAAATACGAAAACCATATCGCCCATCCAGACTTTGTACATATACAGTGCGGTCATTTTCCGTATAATTGATTGCTGTTGGTGTAGTTTGAGGAGCATCCCCCACATTAGGATTACCAGCATCACTGACGACATGTCCTTCGATAAACAAATCAGAAGTTATTTTTTCTCCTGCCCAAACACGTATTTCTGGAAAATCAGCCTGAGTTCCAAACATATTTTGTGCATTTGCCTGTAAAAGATACAGCGTAGAAATGTGCTCAGTATCCCAACCATCTTTATAGGATAGGCGAACCTGCACACTTCTCAATTCTGTCTGTGAAGTATTTGGTTTGACTGTAAAACTAAAATCTTTGGTCGTTTTATCGTAAGCAAAATCCGTGTTAACCCAAGGTTCTACTTCTGCAGATGGATAAATGACAGCTATAGTGATGTCTTCCAAAGGAATATTGGTATTCAGCTTACCTACAACCAGTCCCCCATCTCCCAATACCGTCGTATTCATTGTAGGAAAACTTAAAATCGGTTGCTCAGTACCCGTCTGCTTCACCAAAACAGTATCATAACGTTCGCTTTCTCGAGCATATAATGCAACTACCGATTTACGAGGGAAACCAACATTAGCTTCATGATCCAATAAGAAACTGGTATCCCCTTTCATTTTATTATCACTTAGCTTTAACCAAGACTGTTCTTGTGGCAGTACGACTTCAAAGTTGCCATTCGACAATACTTTAATCTCCAACTGACCAGCAGTAGCCGGAATTGTATACTCTTTTTTTTCGGCCCCAAGTTCTGAAAACTTGAGGTACTCTGCATCATCTTTTTTGCATGCCAAAGCTAATAACAATGAGCAAAAAACAGCGATATATTTAAATTTGACCATCTTTCTATCTTAATTTTAAGGTATATATTTAACCGCGACTGCTCCCAAACGAACCGTTACTATCGGTGAGGATGCCGTAATAGTTCCACTCTCTGCACCGTTTGGCGAATCTGCTCCACAGATATCCTTCTGAGCCTGTAGCTTAACATATACGTTTGTTTTGCCCAACAACTCATTAGGCAATTTGAAGGTAAAGGTATTCAGTCCATTGGCTGTATACATATGGTTCAGTCCCCATCCCGCCAGCGGACGAACACCATAAGTAGAATTCGGAAGGACGGTATAATTGACACCATCCAACGAGTAAGCAATCTCCCAATAAGTCGGCACATGCAATGTTGCAGCTGTTCCCGAACCTCCGCCTTGGCTGAAATTAATCAGCAACTGTCTAGCACTGATACCGGCTGTTGAGAATTTAAACACAAAGCCCTCACCCTTATTTGTCGTTGTATTCCACCACTTCGTATTAAATTGTGCAGCAGAGCTTGGCACAGCCTTAGAAGAAGGGTCCGTATGGTAGATTGGGTGCGCACCCACTGAAGAAGCCGCTCCAGCTACCGTACAGCCCATCTCACCGCTGCCAACCGCAGGCAGAATCTTATCCCCGCTTTTCTGTATAGTTCCGTTGGCAGAGAGGTTACTTGGATTCATCCACTTCCACTCGACTAGGGTATTGGCTTTTTCAACCCCGTTTAGCTTAATGTCCGACTGTGTTACTGGACGAATGGAATACCGCCCTATTTCGCCTTCTCCATAACCATATTTAATCAACTTATGATGTACGATGATACCCGAAAATGTACCTGATCCTGTAGGCAAAGTACTGCGGCTCCAAGAAGCTGCCACATTCACTACCGCTTTCAAACTGCTCCCTTGGTCATCATAGATAGCTGTAGGCACCGCATCTACATAAGGTGTCGTTGCCCCTGCCTGATTCCAGTTAAAGACACCAGCATAGCCCATATTTACATTTACATAACTACCATAAGGCACCGAAATGCTCGTGTTCTTTAACGTTACGTAGGTGTATAGGTCACTATCGTTTAATTCACTTATTGATTTAGATTTTGTCGGTAGACTCGCAGCAGTTCCAGCTTGCGACTTGACTATAGCGCTAGCAGTAAGCCCCTTTATGGTATAACGTATCGGATTAGCCTCTTTTACCAATACCAGACCATCTACAGAAAGCGCCACCTTACTATAACGTTTTAATGTATTGGCTCCCTTTGTCGCAAACTTCAATCTTATACCAGAGTTTCCCTGTTCATTTTGCACATAGGCCGTTTTAAGTGATTCATCATAATCAATACTGTTAAATGACAGGTTGGGGTTCACCTCCATATTTGCATTCGCCGCATCAGAGATTACAAAAGCCTCCAATACCTTTAGAGGCGTACTCAGCCTGACTTCTCCACTCTGCCCTGGAATCAATGCTTTCAGTTCATCCATGTTCAAGTATTCAAAATCATCTGCAGACTGTTCTACCTGATGTATCAGATTGATATAGTTAATTCCGTTGTTATTGTACTTTAACTGTACCTGAGCAATCCGTTTGGCACCGGAATCATTTTGGCGGACCGCTATCATTAACAAACTATCATTGGCCAACTCCACACTTTCTATCCAATCCGCGCCTTGCTCATAAGTCACCTGATGTTCAAAATCCGGAAACAAAGCACCCACATTTCCTTTCACGATAACCGTATCTATTTTTGCATTGCGCGTGAGTAGTGATAACGCTTTACGAGGGATTAAAACCGGATCTTGCAAAGATTGGTCTACATCAGTGAATACCGTATACTCTTTATCAAATCCATCTATAACGGTTAGATAAACCCTTACGGTACGATTCCTTCCGGCATTGTTTTCTAAGGCTTTAAACTGAAATCCATCTTCGGTAAAAGAAGCTTCTGTTATCCATTTTTCCGATGTCTCATCATCATAAAGATAATCTATCTTTATATTTTTAACATTAGACTTCAGGTCATTTACAATTGGTAGATTAATCTGGAATGGATTTTTCGTAATCGTATATTTTGACTTTGAAAAGCGGAAAGCCGCATTTAGCCCTGCCTGCATAATTTTGACTTCCTGCTTCTCATTCCCCTTCGATATTACCAATGTCGCAGACCTTGATACTCCAAAGTTTTGGGAATAGGAAAACAGCAAATCCGAATTGCCAGTCCCCGACACACGGTCTAGCGCCAACCAATCTGCCTCCTCTTTGACAGCAACATTCCAGTCGCCATCCGCATATACCATAACCTTTGTTTTTCCCTCAGTCGCTTCGAGATGCATCTCATTCGAATTGACCGATAGTGAGAGACCTAAGTCAAATTTTCTTTCACAGCCCATCAAAAGGGTCAAAAGAATAAGTGCTAGACTCCTATAGGAAAGCATTCTATATATTATTATCTTATTCATTTTCGTATTATTCGAGCGTTAAATACTAGAGTAGTAAATGAAACATCATAGGTGGGTGATCCGAATACACCTTCGTAAACTCATCATAGATAGGTTTAGCTTTGGTGACTCTTTTCAATACGGGTTCCGTTCCAAATATAAAATCGATTCGACGCCCTGGATATTGAAAATCATACTTTGCACTGCCATTTTCCTTGTACCCATGTAGGTAATGGATAGCATCTATATAGCCTGCTCCCATAATCTCGTCAATTGCCCAATAGTTATTGGTGGTAACCAAAGGATCATAGTCCCTACGTGATACAGAGTTAAAATCCCCCATAAAGAGCCACTCTTTCTCCGTTGTAAACTTCCGGATTGTACTATCCAATATAACATTGGCTTCCTGCAAACGATAGTCGTTACCTAAACCATCGTCCTTGGTCTTCCAGTAGGCCTGTGGCCAAAAATGGGTAACCACAATATTCAGATCGGTATTCTTAAGGCGCGCAAAGATTGCGCCGTGGGACACATGTAGCGTAATCCGACGTCTTGATTCGATTGGATACTTTGACGTTAAAGCAACGGGATAATTATCTGTTGATTTAAGATTGGTAATCACATAATTATGTCCATATCGCTTTGCTAGCTTTTCTAGATCACGCTGATTAAATCCATTAACTTCTTGTAGAGCCAAAACATCGGGTTCTTGGGACTTAATCCAATCTACAAACTTGTTGTAATTGTTGGCTTTATCATTTTTCATCCCCTCCAGAATATTATAACTAATTACCTTTAGTGTATCTGGTAAGGTCAGCTCTTCCGGTTCTGGCTCCTCTATGGTAGGCTCTGTTACCTCTTTATCCTTACAAGAGACCAAAAACGACATAACAACTCCAAAGATAAGTGCTCCCAAAAAGGAGGACAATCTAAAACCCCTCATTTGCACATCCGCATAGACAGTAGGCCACACCTGTGCACGCCTGTGTGGCCTCTCCTCTGTGCTACACGACCACCCCACTGTCTTTGTCCGTCGCGCTCAGCAACTTGTCCGCTCGACCGATTGTT
>JBEBQJ010000037.1:0-31979 GCA_040395455.1 Sphingobacterium yanglingense
CATTGTACGCACTTTTGGACAATGAGGGTGAGCTATTGGTGCCGACCAGTGGTGCGATCTATGATATCGAGAAGTATGCAGCATTCCTACAGTCAGGAATAGACGCTTTCAAAGCGAAGTAAACCAAACATACTTTTAATACAAAAATAACAACATTTGAAAGTAAATGTTGTTATTTTTGTATTATATCCCCTCGAAGGAAAAGTGCATTATTACATTAATTTATTTGAAGGCAACGGACAATTGTCTTGCACCTGAGAATAAATTTATATAGGTTTGAAGATATGAGTGAAATTAAGAACATAGCTGTTTTAACATCAGGAGGAGACGCTCCAGGAATGAATGCTGCGATACGTGCTGTAATCCGGGCGGGTATCTACCATGGAGCCAATATGTTTGGCATACGTCGTGGTTATGATGGACTGGTGAATGGAGAAATCATCCCTATGGATACTAAATCGGTGGCTAATATTATCCAACGCGGAGGTACCATCCTAAAAACAGCTCGAAGTGAAGAATTTAAATCTGTAGAAGGCCGTAAAAGGGCTTACGAAAACATAAAAAAACTAGGTATCAATGGATTAGTGGTTATTGGGGGGGACGGCACTTTTACTGGAGCCTCCAAATTCATTGAAGAATTTGATATTCCTATTGTCGGTATACCAGGCACAATCGATAATGACCTTGCTGGTACGGATTTCACTATCGGGTACGACACGGCCATCAACACGGTGGTCGATGCAGTAGATAAGATCCGGGACACGGCAGAATCCCATGACCGATTGTTTGTTGTCGAGGTAATGGGCCGCGATTCTGGACTTATTGCCCTTCGTTCGGGCATCAGCACCGGAGCAGAGGCAGTATTGATTCCTGAACTAACCGTAGATTACCAAGCGATCATGACTCGCCTTGATCAAACGAGAAAAAGCAAATCATCGCGAATCATCATCGTTGCAGAAGGCGATAATGAAGGTGGCCTGGTCGTTGCAGAAAAAATCAAAGCAAGTTTTCCACATTACGATGTCCGGGTATCTATTTTGGGGCACATGCAACGCGGAGGTAAGCCTTCTTGTATGGATCGCGTACTGGCCAGCAGACTAGGTGTAGCGGCTGTAGAAGGGTTATTGGAAGGACGTCGCGGCGAAATGGCTGGATTAATCTGTGGGCAAATTCAATTCACACCGTTTGGCAAAGCCATAAAGCATATTGATAAGATCAACGACAATCTCACTCGAATTGTAGAGATTCTATCGCACTAATATTAATAAGAAAGCCTGTGGATATCCACAGGCTTTCTTATTAATATTAGGAGGTTACCAATTCAAATATTGTAATCTCGGGCAATATCCCTACCCGACCTGGATACCCCAAGAATCCATAGCCTGTATTAACATAAAGCTGCTTCTGGCCTTCTTTATATAGCCCAGCCCACTCTTTATAAATATATTTTGCTGGACTCCATTGAAAATGTTCTCCTCTGACCCCGAACTGCATACCATGTGTATGACCGGCAAACATAACATCTACGTCTGTATCGAGCACCTGCGCACGCCAGTGTGAGGGATCATGAGACAGCAGTAATTTGACCGCTTTATCTTCAGTACCAATCAATGCTTTGCTCAAATCACCTTTTTTCGGAAAACGTCCCGTTCCCCAGTTCTGGACCCCAACAATGGATAGTTCTTCATTATCAACCTTAATCACTCTATTCTCATCCATCAAAAGATCCCAGCCCATCACCTTATGGACATCGATAATATCTTTTAAGTTTTTACGCTTGGCTGCACTGTCTTCCTTACCGTAATAGTAATCGCCATAATCATGATTTCCCAATGTAGAATAAACCCCAAATTCGGCGTGTAGCTTGGAAAAGATGTCCTGGTAGTCTCTCATTTCTGAAGCTACATTATTCACCAGGTCGCCTGTAAAAAAGATGGCATCAGGCTTTTCACCTAGTAATTTCTCAACTCCTCCCAACACCGCTTTGTGGTTATAAAAAGAACCAGAGTGTACATCCGAAATTTGGGCTATCTTAAATCCGTGGAAAGCCTTTGGAAGATTGGGCAACACTAACCTTTGCCTTCTGATGCGATAATCATAAGCGCTGGATATTACACCCCAAGCTAAGGGAAATATGGGTAGAGATGCTACGACAACTCCAGATTTCAACAAGAAATCAGACCGACTAATGCCATTTTTGGTTTTTTCAGGAAGTGGTTTTTCTAGCTCTTCGACCCTTTTCTCCAAGGTTTTTCCTTTTCTAGATGTAAAAAGTCTGGACAGCCAAACCCCACCTCTCCGTATGTCGTCGATCATCAGTACTACTACATAGATAAACTTACTCACTGCGGTCATGAAAAACGCTACCAATATAATGGAGCGGTACATCAGTGGAATATTGAATTTAAATGCAATCAGTACTCCGGCCAGTAAACATAGGGAATAGACCCACCATGCGATGGCAAACCATTTCTTTTTTACAAAAGAAATATTAGTCGCCCGAAGTGCAAAAAATATGTAAAAATCTAATACGAATAAAAAAATAGCGTTGAAAATCAACATAGTTTATATCAATTTGATAGTACGAGCTTCTTAAGGGAGCTTATCCATCTGGGATTATCATTCAGGCTTTCCACCATAACGACCTCTTCTCCCCCTAGTGCTTTGAATTCGTCTGCATATTCAACCTGGATCTCGTCCAATGTTTCTATACAATCTGCAACAAAGGCCGGACTGAATACCAGAAGTTTTTTTACTCCTTTTTGAGCCAGATCATGCAATACATCCGAAGTATAAGGTTGTATCCAAGGTGTCTTCCCTAATCTTGACTGAAAGCAAACCGTAAATTTATCAGGAGAAAGCCCTAATTTTTTGGTTATTGCTCTGGTCGTGGCATAACACTGCGAGAGGTAACAAAAAGAATTAAGTTCGACCTTACAGGTATCACAACCGCTATCTGGACAGTGTAGCTCTCCAGAAGGATCCACTTTCCCCAATTGACGCACAGGAAGTCCATGATAGCTAAACAAAACATGGTCAAAATCATCTATAGGATGTTTCTTTCCATTCTCGGCAAATACCGCTACCATATCTTCGTCTTCACAATAGCTATTCACAAAAGATACGTTTGGAAAATACTGCCATTTACGCATTATTTCCATCACCTTCTCTATGACCGATCCCGTCGTCGCAGATGCGTATTGTGGGAATAAAGGCACGACTTTGATGGACTCTAACAGCATGCCTTCCATTTTTTTCAAAGCAGATTCTATGGATGGATTTTGATAGCGCATAGCGAGCTCCACGTAGTAATCCTCTCCTAGTTGCTCCTGAAGCATCTCCTTTTGTAGTAGGCTATAATACATCAGTGGCGACCCTGTGCTCTTATCCCATATGGTTTGATAAGTAGCTGCAGATTGTGCGGACCGTTGAGGGACGATAATACCTTTTACTAGTAGGGTCCGACTCCAATAGGGGATATCCATAACGCGCCCATCCATTAAAAACTCGGTGAGGTATCTTTTCACTTCAGGGGTAGCAGGTGCATCGGGTGTACCTAACTGCACCAACAAAACACCTTTTTTAGCCTTTTTGTTCATTAAGACAAAATTATACAAAAAATTAGATTAAGATATGGAGATAGCTTTAATATGAAAATCACATGACCTACCTATAGGTTCTCCAAGGTGGACTTAATCTCCTTCATCAGCCACATTGGCGTAGAAGTCGCCCCACATATACCTATAGCTTCGCCTTCCTTGAACAAGGAGATATCCAACTCTTCTACACCAGATATAAAGTAGGAATTGGGGTTGGCTGCTTTACACACATCATATAGCACTTTCCCATTAGAAGATTTCTTGCCAGAGACAAACACAACACGATCATATTGCTTCGCAAAATCGCCAAGATCTTCATACCGGTTGGATACTTGTCTACAAATAGTATCATTTGCTTTGACTTCATACCCCCGCTCGATGAGTTCTTTCTTTATTGCATAGAATTTATCGACACTTTTTGTAGTCTGGCTATACAGCGTAAAGGAAGGTGGTAGATCGATATTATCCAACTCATCAATATCCTGAAAAACAAGAGCTTCATTATTCGTTTGTCCTTGTAATCCGATAACTTCGGCATGACCATGTTTTCCAAAAATCAAAATCTTTTCGGAGTCATCGTAGGAAGTTTTGATCCTATTTTGGAGCTTTAGTACCACTGGACAAGAGGCATCAATTAATGTAATGTTATTTTCCAGTGCAATACGATAAGTTTCCGGTGCCTCACCATGGGCCCGTATCAAAACCTTTTCGTTCTGCAAATCAGGTAATGCGTCATGACTAATGATCCGAAGTCCTTTTGCCCTTAATCGTGCGACCTCTTCGTCATTGTGCACAATATCTCCCAAACAGTAAAGGTATCCTTCTTCTTCCAGAATTTCTTCGGCCATATCGATAGCATAGACTACTCCAAAACAAAAGCCTGAATCTTTATCAATCGTAACTTGCAGATTTTTTGACATAGTACAAAGTTAGGTATTAGTATTTAGATATTAGTAGTTAGTATTGAGGATCTCAAATCTTCCGTCTTTAATCTTTGCTCCTTAATCTTTGTTCTTTAATCTTTGCTCTTTTCCTAGTATCTTTGCAAAAAATTTATAATTACAATGGCAACAAACAGAACATTTACGATGATTAAGCCAGATGCGGTAGCAAATGGACATATCGGGGCTATTTTAAATGATATTATTGCAGGTGGCTTCAAAATCGTTGCAATGAAATACATTAAACTTTCAAAAGAAACTGCAGGTGAGTTTTACGCTGTTCATAAAGAGAGACCTTTTTATGGAGAGTTAGTAGACTTTATGACTTCTGGTTCTATTGTAGCTGCAATTTTAGAGAAAGAAAACGCAGTAGAAGATTTCCGCGCATTAATCGGTGCTACCAATCCAGCAGATGCTGCTGAGGGTACTATCCGTAACAAGTATGCTAAATCTATCGATGCAAACGCTATTCATGGTTCAGATTCTGATGAGAATGCTCAGATTGAAGGAAACTTCTTCTTCTCGCAATTCGAAAGATTTTAATCAAATCACCTTATTTGCAAAACGGGGCGAAAATGTTGAATTTTCGCCCCGTTTTATTTTATTAAAAAGTTCTCTTCTGTAGGTATTCGTTTTCCTTATTGGTCATACGCTCCTTGTCTTCTTTCTTTTTATCGAGGTAGCCGCAGAGATGCATCACACCATGAATAATGACCCTGTGAAGCTCATCTCTTTCCAATACCTTAAACTTAGTGGCATTTTCGCGAATTCTATCTATGGAGATGAAAATGTCTCCCGCTATTACCGCTTCATCCTCTGAAGAATCAAAAGTAACGATATCAGTATAGGTATCGTGGTTAAGATACTCTTTATTGATATCCAGCAGGTACTGATCCGAGCAGAAAATAAAATTGAGCTCACTTACTCTTTTAAAGCCTTCTGTTTGAATTGCCGAATTAATCCATTCGCGAACCTTGGCCTTTTCCTTCAAGGTGTAATCGATGTCTTCTGAGAAAAAAGTAATATCTTTTAATGCCATACCCTAGTATTTTTGAGTGTCCATATATGTCTGTAAAATCAACGTCGCCGAAATGGTATCGACCAATCCTTTGTTCTGTCTTTTATTTTTCTTAATCCCGCTTTGGACGATAGCTTGGGAGGCTATCTTGGAGGTAAATCGTTCATCCACCTCCACCACAGGAATCCCAGGATATTCGCGTTGCAACCGCCGCACAAAGCCTAGCACATGATGTGCTGACTCTGAAGGAGAGCCATCGGTCTGCAAAGGTTTGCCTACCACAAAAGTTTCTACCTGTTCACGTTGGAGGTAATCCTTTAGAAAATCCCAAATTTTTTCAGGATGTATGGTGTCCATCGCCGTCGCTATAATCTGTAATGGGTCCGAAACAGCAATTCCGATTCGCTTAGTCCCATAATCAAATGCCATCAATCGCATAGTTTTTTATCCTGAAGGTCTCTATTCTTAAATATCGTTAAAAACTTTCACGCTTACAGATGACACTATCGAATCATGAAAGTTTTTTTTGCAAAGGTACAGATTAGATCTTGAGTTTGTTCAAAAAAGACAGCATCTACTTTTGCCTGATTCAACGTACTTCCCTTAACTGAAAACCCATAAGTCATTTTGAAAAAAAAAGTGTAGTTTTATTCTCACTTTCATTTCTAATATGAAGTTAAGAACGGTAAACATCACATTATTATGCTTGGCACTAACAACCTCAACAGCTCCCCTATTTTCACAGGTGACTGTAGAGTCAACAATGGAAAACAATCGAATGGGAACATCTAAGAGCAAAGGCTTTAACAAATCAGAAAAAAGCATCATCCTCACGGGGCAGGCAGACAGCAAATTGCACATCTACCAGACAACAAACGAAAAAGAACTTATTGTTTTAAAAAGCAAGTCTTCTGATATAGACCCTACAGACCCACTGTTGCCTACGCTAGAAGCACGAATGCTATTGACTGTGCAAGACCCTCATCATTCAGGGGTTGGTATTGCCGCTCCTCAAATAGGCATCAACAGGAATCTAATCTGGGTACAGCGCTTTGATAAAGAGGGAGACCCTTTTGAGTTTTACATCAATCCTAAAATAATCTGGCGGTCAAAGCTCACCCGCTTAGGAGCGGAGGGATGCCTTTCTATCCCTGATCGTAAGGAAGAAATACAACGTAGTTATGCTATTCGTCTTCAATACCAAGATAAAAAGGGACAACTTATAGAAGAAAACATTGAAGGATTTACAGCTGTTATATTTCAGCATGAGGTCGACCATCTGTTAGGCATTCTTTATCCTGACCGACTTGAAGAACAGACTTCAGCAGGATATATTGAGCTGAATGAGAAAATCCCATTCTCTCTCCAGATCGACAAAAAAACGATATTACCTTAAGCTGGGTCGCTCCGTAGACTAACGGGCGACCAGTTTAATTTCAAAAAGCTTACTCCATAGTTTACCTGTTACGAACAAGCGTTTGCCCTGTTGGTCATAGGCTATACCATTCAATTCATTATCTGCAGGCTTACGGTTCTCATTGTACATACCTACCAGGTTGATTCTACCTTCTACAGCTCCTGTCTCTGGATTGATGATCACAATGACTTCTTGCTGATACACATTAGCGTACACCTTGCCATCAATATATTCCAACTCATTCAACTGATCAACAGCTCCATTCTCATCGTACACGGCAATAGATGACTCTTCTGCTCCGGTCGTTTTATTTAGAAAATACAAGCGATTGCTTCCATCCGACTTAATCATCCGTGTTCCGTCATAGGTAAGTCCCCACCCCTCCTTACTACTTCCATAACCGAAGGAACCTACTTGTTTTAGGTTATCTTTATTATAAACAAAAGCAACATTCTCCAGCCAGGTCAATAACACGATTTTATCATCAACAATAGTCATTCCTTCGGCAAAATATTTATCGTCCAATGCTACAGTTTGAAGAGCTTTTCCTGTTTGAAGATCTACTTTTTTCAATTGGGACTTTTCATACCTGCCGGAGGATTCGTACATCACTCCGTTTTGATATTGTAGCCCCTGTGTAAAAGACTGTTCATCGTGAGGGAAACTATTCACTACTTCAAACCCATAGTTTTTAGCATTTGGTGGCAACACCATAACATTACTATAAGCGATGTCTTCTTTCCCTTCGGCATAAACTTTGGCTGACAGCGAACGATCCCCCAACCCATAACTCTTGGTGTCAAAGACGACCGAACTGGTATCACGTTTGGTTTCAAGCACATTACCATCAACAGAGTATACAACAGAGTCTACCGTTGCATTGGGGAAGTTAAGTGTTAATTTGACCTGCTCTCCATACGCAATGCGCTTGCCCGAATCCGGATGAACAAACTCTAATTTACCTTTCTGTGTCTTACAACCCACTACCGCAATCACTACTGCTATCAATACCCCTATTGCTGATTTATTTTTCATCGTAATCTAATACTTTAATAAGTTTATACTCTTACTTTATTAAAATCCAAAAGCCCTTTTTCAATTTCACAATTGGCTATTAACTGCTCCAAAAGGCATCCTTAATCCATTCGACCTCTTTTGTTTTTAGATAAACCGATATGATATCAAATCGGATTTCTCCCTCAAAGCGCTTTATCTTGATATAAGCCTCGGCCAATTTAATCAAATTTCTCTTTTTCTTCCAATCTACAAAATCTGCCGGCTCACCAAAAGCCATATTGGTCCGGCTTTTTACCTCGATAAAGACCAAAACCTCTTTATCCATAGCCACGATATCAACTTCCCAATAGCGATAACGCCAATTTTTATCCAATATCTTGTATCCTTGTTTTTGGACAAAATCAAGCGCGAGCTGTTCCCCATACCGACCTGACAACAGATGTTCTGCCATATATCAAGAAATTCTCCCATAAACTTAGAGAAAATGCCTCAAATTCTAGTGTACTTACCGAAAAAAGAGAATTATTTTACGATTGTATTCCCCAGCAGATTTCCCAGCAACTGTTCTCCCTCTTTGAGCTTTTGATATTTATGTAGCGCTATTTCCATATCCTCGGGACTGAGAGGTTGTTTAAGTTCCTCCCTTATCTTATGCATCTCTGAAGCGAATTTTCGCTTTTTAATCCGATAGATAGCTTGAATAACCAATTCTTTCAAGTGTTCGATTTCTCTGGTCACATATATCTTTCTCTTGTCATCGTTCCAATTGGGGCTGATTTCATAGCGTGAAGCAATACAATCCACGGCTAATTTAGAAACATCATTGTCCTCATGTGAAATAAAGAATTTGGCTTCTGGCACTTCAAAGCGTTCTGCCTGCTGCTTAAACACATCGATTATCTTCGCACTTGCCTTGTCATCAAATGTCAAATCCTCAATACTTCCTAATAAATAAGGGGCCACGGGAATATCTCCATCACCTTCCCAGCTTACCAATTCCCGACCATAGTTTAACAAAATCCGCACGATTTCTCTTTCCTGCAATACCTCTGCTGTAATAGCCTGTTCTGCTACCCCTTCAGGCATACCCGCGTCCGAACGTTCCTGTTCCGTTAGAAAGAAATCAGGAGGGGGCATATCTCCCTCCGGCCCGACAAACATTTGAGAAGGCGCGGCCTTTGCGGCTGCTTTTTTATCTTGAGCTTTCGCACGATTGAGTCTAATCTTATTCAGCTCTGTCAATAATACACGCTCTTCAATATCTAGCAAAGAGCTACACTGACGAATGAATACAGACACTTTAATTTCATCTGGGATGAGCGCAATACTCTCCACGACTTCTCGGATTACTTCGGCACGCTTGATGGGATCATCTTTAGCGTCCTTGAGCAGTATATGTGTTTTATAGAAGATAAAATCTTCCTGATGGGCCGCTATATAGCTTATAAAAGCTGTAGAACCGACTTGCTTGATATAGGAATCAGGGTCGTTTCCATCTGGAAATAGCAACACTTTTACGTTAAGCCCTTCTTCCAATAGCATGTCTGTCCCACGTAGGGAAGCCTTTATCCCCGCGGCATCGCCATCGTAGAGAATGACAACATTCTTTGTAAACCGCGAGATGAGTTTGATCTGCCCTGTAGTCAAAGAGGTACCCGAAGAGGAAACAACATTTTCCACCCCTGCTTGATGCATAGCGATAACGTCTGCATACCCCTCTACCAAATAACAAAGATCGGCATCCATCACTGCTTTTTTAGCATGATTCAGCCCATCCAGGACATCGGATTTGTGATAGATTTCACTTTCCGGTGAATTGACATACTTGGGGGTTGATTTTTCGGTCTTTAGGGTACGCCCTCCAAAACCGATAATACGCCCGGTCAGATTGTGTATGGGAAAAATCACCCGACCTCTAAAGCGGTCATATAGGCTCTTGTCATCCCGTTCAATCGCTAGACCTATATCGGATAGATAGGCCTCCTGAAACCCGTCTTTTTTAGCGGCATCGACCAATGCTGTCCATTGATCGGGAGAATACCCCAGATCAAACTTCTTAATGACATCATCCCTATAGCCTCTTTCTTTAAAATAAGAGAGTCCTATTGACTTACCTAGATCTGTTTCCCAAAGTTGCTGTTTAAAGAATTTACCGGCCCATTGACTCAGCACGTATAAACTCTCGCGTTTGTCCTGGGCGGCCATCTGCGCCGGACTGCGCTCGACCTCTTCGATCTCTATACTGTACTTGCTGGCTAGGTAACGAATTGCTTCTGGATAGGAAAACTTTTCCAATTCCATCACAAATTTGAGCGAATCCCCCCCAGCTCCACAGCCAAAACACTTATATATCCCCTTAGCTACGGACACGTGAAATGAGGGTGTTTTTTCATTATGGAAAGGGCAATTTCCAATCAGAGACGTTCCTCGTTTTTTCAAATCGACAAATTCGCCCACCACCTCTTCTATCCGTGCCGAATCTAATACCTTATCTATGGTTTCTTTCGTAATCAACTATCCTCCCTGTCTAAATACACCTAAACTTAGCACTACTGACTCACCTTGGTCTCGTTCATAAATAAATATACCAACCCGCCAAATACAGGTATAACCAGAATCCCCAATGCCCAAAGAAACTTTGTCGTACTCTTAATCTGTGAATTCGCTATACATTTGTATAATGCAAAGAGTGGTACAAGAACAACTACTGCTCCAAATAAATAGGTAAACACCTGTTGCATATCCATAGTCTCGCCGTTAGTCTTATGTATTCAAATTTAGAAATTATAATTCAGAATCTCTCCTATTCGAGATTAAGAGAGTTAGATAAAGTTAAGAGGTGAATAAGTAAAATCGTAAATTAGTTATATTTACGATTTCACCTTTTCACGACTTTACCCATTTACGATTTCACGATAAAATAGCTACTTTTGTGCTTCTAAAACTTGCTGAGAGATGGCTTTTACAATAAAAAAAATATGTTGCATTGGTGCTGGTTATGTGGGTGGTCCGACCATGTCGGTCATCGCCAAACAATGTCCTGATATCCAAATTACACTTGTAGACATGAATACCGAGCGGATTGCCGCTTGGAACTCCCCTGATTTAGACCAGCTTCCTATTTATGAACCAGGCCTCTCAGACATTGTCGCTGAAGCTCGAGGACGAAATCTTTTCTTTTCAACAGATGTAGAAAAGGCCATTGAAGAAGCAGACATGATATTTATCTCTGTCAATACCCCTACCAAAAACTATGGCAAAGGTAAAGGTATGGCCGCTGACCTCAAATATATTGAGCTTTGTGCAAGACAGATTGCAGACGTAGCTACTTCGGACAAGATTGTGGTCGAAAAATCGACACTCCCGGTACGTACTGCCGCTGCCCTCAAAAGCATCTTACACAACACCGGATCTTCGGTAAACTTCCATATCCTCTCCAATCCTGAATTTTTGGCCGAAGGAACTGCCGTGCAGGATCTTTTAACCCCCGACCGCGTACTGATAGGCGGCGAGAATAAAGATGCTATCCAGGCGTTGGCGGCTATTTATGCCAGGTGGGTAGACCAAGAACGTATACTCACGACCAACCTTTGGTCTTCCGAACTTTCAAAACTTACGGCCAATGCATTTCTCGCGCAGCGTGTCTCGTCCATAAATTCGATTTCAGAGCTCTGTGAAAAAACAGGAGCCGACGTACAAGAAGTGGCTAAAGCTATTGGTATGGATACTCGGATAGGTCCAAAATTCCTAAAAGCATCCGTAGGCTTTGGTGGATCCTGCTTTCAGAAAGACATATTAAACCTCGTTTACATTGCTCGTTCTTACAACCTACACGAGGTTGCAGACTATTGGGAACAGGTCATCCTGATGAACAACCACCAGAAACAGCGCTTTGCAGACAATATTATCCAAACCTTATTCAACACTGTCAATGGCAAGAAAATAGCATTCTTGGGATGGGCTTTTAAGAAAGACACCAATGACACCCGAGAATCTGCTGCAATATACGTCGCTGACCACCTGCTCAACGAGCAAGCCGACCTACATGTATATGACCCTAAAGTACCTGCCGAAAAAGTTTTCGTAGACCTTGAGTACTTGAATAGTCGCCCTGATGCAGAAACCAGAAGCCTAGTATCTGTAAGCGAGGACCCTTACGAAGTCTGTAAAGATGCCCATGCGATAGCGATATTGACTGAATGGGACGAATTCAAGACGTACGATTGGTCAAGAATCAAACGTAACATGAAAAGTCCTTCCTTTATATTTGACGGCAGAAAATTATTGGATAGAGCACAACTCGAAGCACTTGGATTTGTGTACTACGCCATAGGCGAGTAATACCGCTCTTATTGAAAAAGTGACAATACAATGGCTATAACGCCCTTGTATAAGCCCCTAGATGCCAACCTCATCCTAGCTAGATTGCTATTGCATATAAAAATGATTTTACGTATGTTTATAGGTAAGAATCAATCAGCGTACAAATGAAGCATATCATTTTTGTCGATGCTACCTATATAGGAATTTTCCTTTTCCGATGCTTTATATTTGAACACCGCAACCAAGAGGTAGGTTTCGGTATTTTTTTGGATGAGCATCCGGAAGCTTTGATTTGGTTCGAACAAGTGGGAGAGGATAGCGCAATTCTTCATACCAATGATGAGCTCGCTCAATTGATTAGTAGTAGCACACAATCGAACAAAGAACAGCGAAAAGAAAACTTCAAGTCTTTTATGAAATTTGTTAAAGACAGCGAGCGCATAGCCTCAAAAATGGTCTTTAAAGACCGAAAAGTCGAATATCTCAGCAAAAGCCAAGAGCTGGTTAAAATAAAAAACAACTATATCAACAAAGTGGACTAGGCAAAAGCGGACACTTTTCACTATCTTTAGAATACTAGTGACACAAGTCACTAGTACGTAGTACAAACAATCGTTGCACGCATAAATAAACATCTTTATGGACAATAGTAAAACGAGATACACCTACGACACCTTAAGTGAGGCTGTCAATGATTTGCAAAAAAGAGGTTATACTTATGATTTCTTAATCCCGGATGAGCAGGAGTGCATTTATTGTAATGAGCACGCTTTAGAACTTTCACCTGATGAATTCAATATTGAAGAAATATACCGTTTCGAAGGAATGACAGATCCAAGCGACGAAAGTATTGTATTCGCCATTTCGTCAAGCAAACATGATATCAAGGGACTTGTAATCAACAGCTTTGGCGCCGACTTTGGTTACCGTTCGTCCAAACTGGTCGAGTATCTCTACAAGAAATCTAGGAAATAGTTCTATTTGAAAGGAATACCTACAAAAAAGTCACTTACTTGATGTAATATATTAACAAAGCAAGTGACTTTTTTGTAGCTATAGGATAAATTAGAACCAAAAATTATTTAACATTTTTCAACACTCGCTCCAGTGTGGCTGAGACGCGCTCGGCATCCTCTTCCTTATTGATATCGAGCCCACAAAAGAGACTTCCATTAATTGATGCATGCATCGAAAGGTAATAAATTCCACTAACCAAAAGCGCAATCAATGGCTGTACATCTTCTTTAAAGCTCTCCTTTTCTATTATTTTCTTTAGTAACTCGTTACCGACTTCATCTCTTTCGTCAGCGAGCTTAGAGAGCACTTCATTTTTCTCGCTCAGCTCCCATATCAGCAATTGCGTAAGCAATTTATTGCTTTTCATCTCTGCGAACTGAGTTTTCAAGACGTCGATAACAGACTCTTTGCTTAGATTTTGAGGTATTGATTCGAAAGCTTTAGAAAACCAAAAATCCTTACTTCTCAAGAAGGCATTATATAACCCTTGCAGGTCGCCAAAATGGAAATAAATCAATTTTTTATCTACCCCAGAGACTTTGCTGATGTTCTCGACTTTCAAAGCTACAAAGCCCTCATTGGACAGTATATCTTCCACTGCCTGAAGCAATTTGCGCTTGGTTGATTCTGATTGTAGCGTCTTCTTATTTACTTTCATACTATAAATATACCACTAAATATCTTTTTATCAACATCTGTGCACTGGGTGAAAAGAAACAGACTCTGGGCAAAAAATACGTGTTTGACCTTCAATTTTCGTAAGAGGTCAATTCCCTTATTTGCATTAATTATTTATTATATCTAGGAAAATTTAATTCAATTATAGGGAAATCGCCTTTACTCATTTATCTGATTTCAATTCAAAAAAAATCATTCAGCAACACGTTTTGGATCTTAGATAGATCAAAAAAAAGATAGTCCTGAAACGAGCGTCCCAGGACTATACAAACCAATTATTAACCTAAATTATGAAATTACCAACTTAACTACAGACATAACGCTGCGATTGCATATTTATTATACCTAAATCAGGGAAAAAATCATTTTTCATGAAAAAAGATAACTTTACATGGAAAACTCTATTTTTATGTCCTATAAAAGCGAAAAAATGATCAAAATAGTAAAAGCTGGTCTGCACGATATTCCTGTCATACAAGCTCTAGCAGCAGAGATTTGGCCCGTCACCTTTGAGCACATACTCTCACTAGAACAAATAAACTATATGATGGACATGATGTACTCGGACAGTGCCCTAGAACAACAGATGGTATCCCAAGGACATCAATTCCTACTCGCACGACAAAACGATCGAAACATCGGTTACCTTTCGTTTGAACTAAACTACAAATCAGAGAAAACGACAAAAATCCATAAAATATACCTCTTGCCGGAAACCCAAGGTCAGGGTATAGGAAAGCGCCTGATTGAAGAAGCTGCAGTCTTTGCCCTACAACACGGCAATGATACCCTATCCCTAAATGTAAACAGGGACAATAATGCAATTAACTTCTACAAAAGGATTGGTTTTGAAATTGCTGGACAGGAAAACATTGCTATCGGGAATGGCTTTCTGATGGAAGATTATATTATGAAATACCCTCTTCCCGCACCTCGCATTGGAAAACCATAACTCGAGACGGAAAACAAAAAAGAGCCTATGCCGTATGTACGGACAGGCTCTTACACAATTTGAACAAAAATTACCCAGTTCCTATGGGTAGGTCGTTACTACTTTACTTACCTTCCAACTATCGGCTCCTTGGCTCAGAGTGACGTAGTCTACACGCGTAAAGGTTTTGAACTTCATGCTTACTTTAGCTATACAAGCTTTACCACATTCATCCAATATTTCGTAGCTAGTTTCACAATCATACTTCAGGCCCTTGTTGGCCTTGAGAAATGCAGTGTACTCTCTTTTTCCATAAGTTTTATTATCTACTGCATTTACATATTGAAAATCATCGGCAAATAGATACTTGTTCAAGTCAGCGCTACCAGAGGTTGATGCCTCTAGGTAGGTCGTAATGATTTTAGCCGTGTTGAAATTTTTCAGAGGATTTGCTGTCGCAAAAGAATTGAAGGATAGCATCATAATAAATGCTGTTGCGATTGTTGTGATTGTCGTTTTCATTGCTTTGTATTTTTAATTTTTTTTATGACATATTTAGTGTATCCAACGCTAACTTTCTGAGCGTTTTGTTACACCAAAGGTACTGTGCCTCCATCAGGTGCCGAATGATGATTAGACTAGAACAATCATTTTATCGGTAAAACCGCATGATTTTTCGGTTAATCATTCACTCTTGCACTTACCGATATTCAATCTATCGGCCCCCCCCTTAGCATAAACTAACCAAACGTAAGGCCTAAAATCATAAACAACTAACAAACAGCAACATAAAAACACAACATACAATCAAAACATGTACGATATCGAACACAAATTGTCCAATAACGAGCACATAAACGAGTTAATACAAAAACAGCCTTCTGAAATTATCATTTCAGAAGGCTGTCTACGGTCATCCCATTTTACCTAATTGGATACATAAAATGATTATTTGACAGTGAATACAGTGGCTACCCCCCGTTCACCTTCATGGTCAAATATTTTGTTGTCAGACGGAAAGTTAACCACCCCTTCTCCTTTTACCCAAGCAGTAGAAGACCCACCACCATCTAGGTTAAGCGCCTGTGTACATCCCAACGCAGCCATCAACTCGGACAACTGCCCAATTGTCAATCCTTGAGACTGGGAAGACCTTCCATCTACCACCACCACAATCATTTTATTGTCGGCGGTCACACCAAAAGCAGTCCTCGGGTGTCTTGCAGTATTAAAGTCTACGTTCAACTGAGACTGCTGTTTACTATCCAAGATCAACAGAGGGCCTCCTGCCAATACTACGGGCTCTGTCACCGATGCCCATCCAGCCGCAGGCTTACCGATGACCTTAGCACCACCTTTATTGTCCAATACTACCGCTCCATTCTCCCTATAGGCAGAAAAACCAGACACCGTATTATTCACAATATTACCATCGTATTTAAAGAAAACGGTTGACCCACCTGTACTGGTATTAAAGTAGCTTCCATTGAAAGCAACGAGTGCATTGTTCGCTGTCGCTGCTTCACTGGTCTTCAGAAAACCAGTCTTGACATAAGGGACTTCAATATTCAGCCCTTTGCCCAAATCTATTTCTAGAATATTGATATACTGCTTTGAATCAAAAATCTGCGGGAATTGATAATATTTCCAAACCACACCGGTCGAAACCTCTTTCTTCTTCCAATCCGCTTTATCCAATACGTCTTTAAGGCCAGCCTTTTCGACATTCGAATAATCGTAGGGTAATTGCGTTCCTTCTTCCTTCTTGCTACATGCGAAAACCAGGAAAAGCAACATTAAACTATATAAAAAATTCTTTTTCATGTGTATCAATTTATAAGGTTACTACTTGAGATCTTCGATCCATTTTAATTTAACGGCTTTAGGTGTTCCTATGACCTGCAGATCCCTTCCTATAGCTACACGCTCCATATTTCTATAAAGCACCAGTTGCCCTGTCGAAGGGTCTGCAATAGCCGTGGCAACATTACTTTTCCCCCAGGAAAAAGGCCAATTCCCAAAGTATGCAGTTGCAGGCTGTTCGTTCACAAAAACAAAACCCTTCTTTTCAGCTTTAGCTACTAATATCTTTTCATTGGCAAACAATATCAAAGAGTTATTCCAGAGCACACCAGTATTAAACCCCGCTTTTTTCCAGTCTTCTGGCATTTGTGCAATCCAGTCAACCCAAGAAAGCTTATCTAAGATTTTCTTCGTGGCTTTGTCCACCTTCCACAAATCGTCGCCATTACGCACCCACCAGAACTTCCCTCCATCGATAAATGCCCGCGAATGGCTGGGATTCAATGACTTCAGAAAAGGAAAGGCCTCCCCCGCATCTTGTAAAGAAAAAGTACTATTTTGAACATCGGTGCCATACACCATATTATTCTGGAGATAGTACAAGCTATCTTTGACAGTCCAATAGGTCTCTGGTGTGAGCCATGCGCCGCGCAATACAAACTTCTCATTATCCGGCTGCGCATTGAATATACCGACATAGTCCAGCTTGTCCGTAGCTTTGGGAGCTATACTACCCTCTATATAAAATCGCGCCACCACATTATCATACTGCTGCAGACGGGCCGCCACAGAAATTGCATGCCAATGGTTTGACACCACAAAAACGGTATCTCCGGGCTGGATAATAAGTCGATCTAGCTCATCCCGCAAGAGCCTACTAAATACATAATTCTGCACGGTAGTCTTAGCGTTTTCTTCTTTATAAATCTTATGCCCGTCTACACCTCGCGCCATCAATCCTTCTTGCATTGCGGTGGCCTCACAGATACCTGACCCATGTGCCCCACAGCCACCGCTAACGATTATTTTTTGAATAGGCTGTGTGCGGTATAGTCTCGTAGCGATATCTATCCGTTCCTCCAGCACAGCGGCATCCGCCGACCCCAAGACCAACATAATGGTCTTAGGATCTGCAGCCACTCCTATCTTGAGCATCAAGGCACAATACCATACGAAGCAAAAAAGTCTTTTCATAACTGCTATTTTACTTTAGCCCCCATTACTGTTCCAATCCTTGCTTCTCCATTGATATCCTTCTCGATGGCAATATCCAACGCTGGATTGTACGCCTGCCCTATATTGGACAAACTTGAACCCGTAAGCCCATAAATCAGTGCTGGATTATTGGCCCCAATAGGTAGATAGGCTGCATTCAACATCGTAGCGGGGGAGAATATCGCTCCTGCGACAATTGTACCTGCATCGCCATAAGTAGATGCTCCCGTCACTGAATTCTTAATGTTGGGGATTATTGTTTCATTATCGGTATGTGCATCGACATCTTTTGATGTAGCCGACTGCTTATTTCCAGATATGATTGAATTGACTACGGTCAGATTATTCACGTTATTTCTTCTATATACACCACCACCAGGTCCATTTGTCGGAACCTCGTTACCTGTAATCGTCGAACTGATGATATCTACCTTTGTCCCCCCATACTGCATCACTCCGCCACCACCATTGGCAGAAGTAGTTTTATTTCCTATCACGAGGCAGTTTACAATTATGGCATTCGAGTTTTCGCGCATGTATACCCCAGCCCCATAGGAGGTATTGTTATTGTTCATCACTTCCGAGTCATACAAGTAGACATTCGCATTGGGGTATCCATGTATTCCGCCTGCTGTGCCTTTTGCGTAATTATTGTTAAACTCGCATCGGTATGCCGTCAAGGTAGCATCTGCAACCCAGACCCCTCCACCGTTGTTATTATTGTTCGAATTATCATTGACTTTCGAGTCCTCCATAGTCACTTTGGCACCTGCAAAAACATACATTCCGGCAGCAAAACCGGCCGTACCTTTGTCATTGGTCGCTTTATTATTTACTACTTCAACCTTCTTGAGATGTACGATAGCATTCGCGATCAGCATGCCACCTCCATGTCCACGACTATATTTGACACTGCTGATTGTTGTATTTATAGCCTTGTCGGTTGCGTTTCCTCCGCGAATGGTCAGCCCTTCCAAGTGGACTTTCGACTCGACATCCAATGCTGCTGTAACCGTAACGGTATGGAACACCTCTTTTCCGGAAGCCAACTTGCCATCCAATACCGTTTTATACAGTGCGGCATTGGGTTTGGCACCCGGTAGGGCATCTTCTGCAAAACCACCGATAAGCGATATATTTTTTGAAATCTCAAAGGTCTTATCCGACTCTTCATTTGCATCACCATTACGAATAGTTTTTGACGGTCTATATACACCCTCCGCCAAATAAATCGTACTATTTGTTGTCGCTTTTTCTATCGCTGTATTTAGATCTGTAGGCGTATTCCATGATTTTCCATCGCCCGTACCATCGACCGTTACGTAGAATACAGGTACCTTACCCGACTCCTGTATAACAAGCACCTGCTTAGACTCGTCTTGGTTAATGCGAACAACAATAATTCCAGAGCGCTCGTCATCTTCGTTAGACACCGTCGAGAAGCCAATCCGTCGTTTTCCTTTATCATACGTCGTTGTATCCAGCACAATCCATTCTGCATCGGTTTCTACTGCTATGGTCGTATTGGACAACACCTCAAAGTTATAGGTATTGGTCTTACTACTGACCTCCATATAGTCAACCTCCATCAGTAGTTTTTCTTCGAAAGATCCTTTATCTTTTTTACAGCCGACCACCCCAAAAGCAAGGAGCAGGCATAGCAGTATATAGTTTATATTTTTCATGACAATATCATTTTAAAAAAGTCCTAACCATTGCTTATAACGCGTCGACATATTGTTGACGCAGGTCGCGATAACAATCGGTAAGCTCACGCTCGTCTGCATATTTGCATTCGTACATAAACACGCCCTTGTACTTTATCTTGTCCAATGCTTCAAAAATCGCAAGCCAATTATTTTCTCCTTTTTTACTACAGGGGAGGTAATGCAATTCTGCCTGTCCATTTCCATCCGACACATGTAGTGTCTTCACTCGCTCTCCAAAAGCCAACAAAAGTTTTTCAGGTTGTGCGATGTGGCACATATCGACGGCAATTCCCACCTTCTTGGGAAACCGCTTGAATACAAGCTGACATTCTTCCACCGTACGCAACAGAGGGCGCTCGCGATCACCAACCGTAAGCTGTGGCCCCAAGAGGTTCTCGACCACCATCTGTACTTTATACTTACCCAGCCCACGATACAATTCATCCACAGACTTTACCAGCTGATCGATACGTGCATCACGTTCATTATTCCCCAGAAAATACGAAGGATGGAACAAGATAACCTGCGGACTCAACGTAGCAAATACGGAGGCTACCGTAAGTTGGGCCTGGATCACGCTTTGACGTGCAGTTTCATCCAATAAGGACAAGTCTAGGTCTTTTGAAAAAGGCATATGGATAGACCAGACTTTTATTCCCGTAGCATCCAATATCCCTTTCAAACTATCGACCTTAATCTTCCATCCATCCCTAGTACCTATTAGATTCAATTCTTTGTCAAGGATACTAGATACCCCTGCGAGTTCGATATAATCAATACCTACAGACTTTGCATAACGCATCCTTTCCAGCGTTATTTTTTTAAAATCGATAGAATATCCTATCTGATGCGCATGTTTCTTTATCTGTGCTTTTACGCCATACATAAAGGAAAATAACAGCCCCAGCACTATAAGTAATTTTCTCATTTCTCCTCCCATTTTGGATTTTGACGTAGCTTATCGTTCAACAGGATTTCTTCCAAAGGAATAGGCGCAAGGTAATCTCTATCTTCTCTAAATCCGCCCCGGTCCGGGAATGGATCTATATTTCCTGCATCGGCACCCTGCTGTCCTGTTATTGGGTTATACAATGTACGTTGTTTGATATTGACCATCGATGTTACCGAAGAAGGAGCTCCCGCAGTACTACCGGTATGTACAAATACATCGGCCTGCCCGTCACCTGTAAAATCGTAGGCTCCTACTCCAGGGAAATATATACCGACAATAGGTTGGTTCACTTTCAAGCCCTCTTTCCACCGCATCAAGTCATCCCAACGGAAACCTTCGTTAAACAATTCTGCCCTACGCTCGCGCCTGATTTCCAATATCACCCCTTCCATACCTGTTACATTTGGATACATAGCCTTTAGATAAGGATCAGGATTGGCGTTTGCCTGTGCCATATCCAGGTTAGGCATACCCGAACGGGCACGCAACTTATTGATAGAGATATTGAGGTCCGCTTGTGTCAAAGTCCCTAACTCGGCCTTTGCTTCGGCAAATATTAATAGCGCTTCTGCATAACGGAACAATATAATATCAAAGAATGCCCCTGAGGTGGCCCATTGGCTACGGTCCGGCAGAGCCTTAATCAGGCGATACCCTGTCGTCGTAATGGATAGGTTGACTGGTTCGTTTTTAGTCTCTCCATTTACCCTAAAATCGGGGCCTGCTGTCGTCTGTGTCAACCGAGGATCGCGGTTCTGCATTTCGTCAAGAAAACCCATGGTCTGAAAATTGGCCTTATCCGTAAATCGGGAACCGTCCCGCATCAGGTAGCTATTGACAAAATCTTTAGGAATTCCATAAGAACCCTGTGTAGCCGATGTAAATGAAGACCCCAGCGAGTGCACTTTCAGTCCCAACTCAAAATCTATAGCCAAAATAGTTTCGATATTATCCTGATTATTACGTGCAAACAAATTCCTATAGGCTTTCTCAACACCGCCTTCGGTATACAATGTATAGGCATTGGATGTTATCAGATCCTGCGCTGCAGCTGCGGCTAATGTCAAGTATCTATCAGCGTCTTCCATACCGTGGTACTTCCGAAAAGTCCCTTCAAATAAAGCCACACGGGCTTTTAGCAACATTGCCGTATACTTTGTGATTAAGTTAACCTGCTTCTCCGTTGGCATATTGGCGATTGCAAAATCCAGGTCGGCCATCACCGAATCCATAACCAATGAACGCGAATCCCTAGCCTTATACAATTGGGGATCCTTGGCATCCAATACCCCACTGTACCAAGGTACATCTCCAAAAGTCTTAACCTTATCATAATAGAAATACGCCCTAAAGAAACGGGCTACGCCACCATATTTTGCTTTTGCAGCCTCATCTTTCACTTTATGGTAATTGTTCAAAAAGTAATTGATTTTTCGCAGGTCGTCCCAATTCCAACCACCTGAGCCACGCGCCACCGGCACCACCCTAGAGCCACGCACACGTGCCGACGGGTTGAGCGGCATCAGGTTATCCGAGCCTGCATCTTCCGTATAATTTCCGGTCCAATCAGTCTCTTTAGAATCCTTAGAAAATGCCCGATAAAAGTCATTGGTTGCAACTTCTAGGTCCTTGGCTGTATTGAAAAAATAAGGGGCCTCGACCTGATCTTCGGAGGGTCTATCCAAAAAATCATCATTACAAGATGTTACCATCCCACCCAATGCGATTCCTAATCCAAATATTATTGTTTTAAATTTCATGACGTTCCTCTTATTTATAGCCCTATCATTACACCAAAAGAATACGTTTTACCCATTGGATACACACGTTGGTCACCTCGTTCGGTGGCATCTTTTGGCGCTGAATAACTTATCCCAGCCCCTGCTTGCTCTGGGTCTATATACTTTGTAAGCTTACCAAAGCTCCAGGTAAACATATTCTCACCACTAAAGAATACACGCAGTCTCTCTATTTTTGCCTTTTTGGTCCACACCTGTGGTAAGGTATAGCCTACTGTCATATTTTTGACTCTTAGGAAACCTAGGTTTGTCAAGTAATAATCATTGACTTCATACAGCGACCTTCTACCTTGCAAGGAGGAATAACCTCTATAGATCTGCGGATAAGTATTATCCCGTTGATCTGGAGTCCACGCATTGTCGATCAAATCTTTGCGGATAAATGAGAGATATGGCCTTTGATAAGTACCCCAGAACAGCTCGCCGGTAGGATACCAGTCCTGACGCCCCACCCCAGACAATGCTGTTGAAAAGTCGAAGCCCTTCCATCTGGCATTCAGGTTAAGTCCAAACAAGTACTGTGGCATTGCATTACCTATGCGTTCTAGGTCACCATGATCATCCAGCGTATTGTCCCCTTTATTAATTTTCTTATCATTATTCAGGTCCAAGTACTTGATATCTCCACCCCGCAGGTGGTTCCACTCGCTATTCTGTGTGATATTAAAGATATCATCATACACCTGTCCTAAATCTGTTCCAGGTACCGCAAACGCGTCCTGATATGCTTTAGCCTCCTCATCCGACTGAAACTGTCCTGCTACACGGTACCCCCAGATTTCTCCTAGGCGCTGGCCTTTATAATAGGTACTCAATAATCCCTTCGGGTTATTGTATTTTGTGATTGTACCTTTAAAATTGGAAACGTTGGCGGTTATATTGAAGTGTAAAGGTGCTCCTGACAGATCAAATTGGTCACGATAGGACACCGCGACTTCCCAACCGTCATTACGTAATGCGGCATAGTTCTCTCGGGGTTCTTTCGCTCCAAATACCCCTGGCAGCGGTTCTCCAGGCAAGTACATCCCTTCTACATTTTTACGGAACCAATCTGCGTTGATAAACAATTTATTATTGAGCACGCCGATATCCGCACCCAAGTTTAAACTTTTGGTACTTTCCCACGTTACCACACTAGGCAAAGGCCCTGGCATCTGTGCAACGGTCAACTTCTCTCCTCCATTTAACCAACCTCCACGCTTGACATTCATCAGCTCTTTAAAGGTATTTACATCTACAGTCTGGTTACCCAATTTTCCGTAGGAGCCCCTCAACTTGAATGAAGAAACATACGGTTTGATGTCTTTCCAGAACTCCTCTCTATCCATCTGCCAACCCAATGACAGGGAAGGGAAAAAGCCCCAACGACTGTCTTTAGGAAATCTAGAAGACCCATCATAACGGGCATTAATCTCCATCAAGTACTTACCTTCATAATCGTAATTAAAGCGGCCGAAGAATCCTCGAACTGCCCAATTTGTCGCACTTCCGGTCATCGCATTCATGATAGTAGACAGCGAAAGATTGGATAGGTCTTCTACAAGCAGATCATCTCCTTTCACCCCTATAAAATCCCGATCAAATTCTTCTTGGTTAAAGCCCAGCAACAATTTTAGATTATGCTTATCTACCAGTGAGGTATGGTATGTTCCGAAAAAATTGAGTGCATTATATTTATCTTTTGTACGCTGCTCCTCTAGACGATTGATGCCCACGGTCAACGGATTCAGCCTATTACCTGACAAGTAGGTGAAGGGATTTAAACGTAGCGCTAGGCTCTTGTTCTCAATCCGATTACTATAATCAAAGTTAAATTCCAAGCCTTTCAATGGTCTGGCGACTACACGAAAGGTATTCGTGAATTCCTCTGTACCGATATCTCTCCAGCTTTTGCCCGACACCAGTCCGGCATTACCGCCCTGTCCACCAGACCCCGTGCCGATATCGGTCGGGATACCATCTACAAAATTAGGATAGAAAGGCATCAGGTTGTACCAGGTGGTCGTACTCCATAAGCCCCCAAATCCATTAGAAAAACCTCCATAATCTTTATCCTTCTCATTGATAAACTGGATATTGTTGGATACTTCCAACCAATCGTAAGGTGTGAATACCAAGTTGGCCTTCATATTTTGCCGGTCTATCCCTGCATCCTTATTTATATTATTGATACTCTGTCTATCGTATACACGTCCCGAAAGATAACCTTTGAGCTTGTCGCTACCACCAGATATCGATATGTTGTGAAAATTAGAAGCTTGGTACTTGCGGAACAAGTAATCCCACCAATCGGTCTGGTAGAAAAATTTGTTGGTCCCATCCGATTGCAACTCGTGAAAAGGAGCGATCTCGCCTTTTGCCACCATCTTAATGGCTTCCCAGTCCATCGCATTGTACTGACTATAGCTACTTCCATTGTAGCCCGATATCGCTGCATCGACCGTCTTGGCATAAACATAGGGGTCGGTGATAAAATCTGTACGTGCCGCTGGGGTTGTCCATGCAAAATTGTTGGAATAATTGATTTCCGTTTTGCCCGACTTACCTCTTTTGGTCGTAATCAAAATCACCCCAAAAGCTCCCCGTGCTCCATAGATTGCGGACGAAGCCGCATCTTTCAATACGGTCACCGATTCAATATCATTTGGGTTTACCCGCGTGATATTCCCCTCGATACCATCGATCAGTACCAGTGGGCTTCCTCCATTGATAGAGTTGAATCCCCTCACATTAATATCCGGTGTAGCCCCAGGGTCGCCATTATTAATCTGGATATTCAGTCCTGGCATCAGCCCTTGCAGCGTCCCAGCAATATTAGCATCCGGGCGCAACGCAATATCTTCGGCATTAATCTGTGCCACAGCACCGGTCAGGTTGGCCTTCTTTTGGGTACCATACCCCACGATGACCACTTCGTCAAGATCACTGGTCGCTTCTTGTAGGCGGATCTGAAGCACAGTGCCTTTTTTATAGTTTACCAGCTGTTCCTTATACCCTAATGCGGTAATCAGCAATTGTCCTTCATTCTGCAACACAGGAATAGCAAAGGAGCCATCCACCTCTGTCGCCACAACGATATTGCTTTGCTGTATCCGTACCGAAGCACCAGGCAAAGGCTCTCCATCGCTATTTAAGACCTTACCTTTGATCTGTTGCTGTTGCGTTGCAGACACAGCTTCATCGGCATCCATATCAGATGCTTTTTTTATCAATACAGTCTTGTTCTGTACCACATAGAAGAGTCCGCGAGGGGTAAGGCAGGCATCCAGCACTTTTCCAAGATCCATATTTTTAACATGCAGATCTATTTTTCCAACCTCCCTCAGTTGACTGCTGTTATAGAAAAAATCGAGATTGGTCTGCTCTTGGATTTGCGTCAGTACATCAGCGAGCTCAGCCCGCTTTACCGACAAACTTACTTTTTGTGCATAGGTACTTCCATTTGCTTGCATGAAAAGGCCTAAAAACAAAAATGAATATAACTTCATCATGAGTAAACACGTTAGCAATCGGCGGTGAGCTCCTCCGATTGCGGTAATATTTTTATACATTTGATAGGTATTTGGTAAAATATTATTAATTCAAAACTGATGCTATTTCCAGGTACTATCGAAGAGGGGGTGTTGGCGCATCTCCTCTTCTCCTGATCTGATATCCGTCCTTATTTCATCACTACTACCCTCCCTTCTTGAATATCAAAACGTAAATCAGACACTTGTTCTATATTGGCCAAGACTTCACTCAGCTTTTTAGAGCGTTTAAAGCTCCCCGTAAATAAATCTGCTGACCCTGCCCTAAATTCGACACCTCCGATAGGGTACCACTTTGCCAAATCGATCATAATGTTTTTTATGGACTCTTCCTTAAAGCGGAAATACCCCTCCTTCCAAGCGAGGACCTGCCCCATATCCACCTTCTCTTTCAGCTCTATGTCCGCCGAAGAACTCACCCTTGCCTGTTGCCCAGGCTTGATACGCACCTGACCCTGCGCGGCGTCAACCTGTACCGATCCCGACAATAACGTTGTCGCCACATCTCGGTCCCCTTTATAGGCTGACATATTAAATTGGGTTCCCAGTACCGTAACAGCTGCATTTTTCGCATTTACCACAAATGGTAATGTCTTATCGTGGGTTACTTCAAAAAAAGCCTCACCAGAAAGTGTCACCTCCCTTTGTCTCTTACCAAATGAGCCCGAGATTTCTATCTGCGAATCCGAGTTGAGGTTGACGACTGAAGCGTCTGGTAGTACGAGACGGAGCATCACACCTTTAGGGGCCGCAAAACGATGCTTTTCATTCGCCTTAAAAAAATCAGTTTCCCTTTCCTGCTGCATGATAATGGTACCATCACCACTACGCAATAGCGCCAAACCTTTGTAATGTAGCGTATCCTTTCCCACATCGGCCAACGACAACCGCTTGCCATCCGCCAATGTAATCAACGCGTCATCCATAGGCAATTCGATATCCGTCGACAGCTCCATCGATGGGGCTGTCACTAGATTTTCCTCGTCTGCGCTATGTGACCATAATTGATACCCGACAAGACCGATCAGGCCTGCCAACAGGGTTACTGCCGCAACCTTGCCCAGTTGCTTCCACCTTCGATAGAGCGGCACCACAGTCACGGATTCACGCTCATCTATTTGGGTCATGATATCCTGAAAGACACTATCCTGCCCGAATGCTTTATTTTCCTGCAATTGGAGCGATTTATCCACCAAGTCCGAGAACTCGGTTTCCTCCATATCTTGCATTATTGCATCAAACTCCTCTTCTTCCGATTCGGTCAGCAAGCCGTTCAGATATTTATTAAAAAGAAGTTGTAATCTATTTCTATCCAATTTTCTTAGCCTTAATTATACCTAGTACACCTAAGTCGGGGGGTACGACTAGTTGGGATATAAAAAAAGTGTATTGCTATTGGATATTGGAGAGGGAATGGCAAAGTTAACGGACTACATGATCCGCAATACCTGCGATAGGGATACAAAAAAGCAACAAATAATGATAATCTGCCTGGGGTAGATTTTTTTTCAAATTTTTGAGTGCTTGGGTAATATGGTTTTTCACGGTATTGGGCGATATCCCCATCTCGGCCGCTATCTGCTGATGGCTATATCCTTCCAGCCGACTCAGCCGCAGTGCTTTTTTCTGCTGTTCTGGCAGGCTTTCTATAGAATGTTCCAGTTGGCTTTCTAGTTCGCGCACATCTAGGCGTTGCTCCACATCGTTGACCACTACATCTTCTATCTGTACAAGATATTTTTTTGCTACGCGAGCATGCCGTAGTTGATTAAAACACAGACGCTTGGCCATGACATAGATTAAGGGCCATATTTCATAGTCCTCACGAATTTCGGCTCGATTGGACCACACTTTTACAAAACAATCCTGTACCAGCTCTTCAGCTGCGGCAGTATCCCTGAGCAACTTAAAGCCTAAATCAAACAACATCGGCGCATAGGCATCATACAGCGAGCGGAAGGCGCCCCTATCACCTTGCTTAACCCGTAGCAGTATACCTTTAAGATTTGTTATCATGAGCTCCAGCGATTATCGCAGCTAATTTAGATTCTCGATAAAGGTATAGACATTTATCTGAAAATCCAATCTGCCCCAAAGATACAACCTCTATGTTAAGGGAATATTAATGAATAGAACTAGACATACATTTACTGTAATACTCCCATATGCTCCACAAAAAAGGCGTCAGTGTAAAACCGACGCCTATTCATTCCAGATTAACCTGGATTATTTATTACTTTTTCTTTCCTTCAAAAGAATAGGCTATTTCTCCTTCCTGAGTATCCTCTGTATGCATAATGATGGACTTATCGGCGATACTGTACATAAAACTTCCATTGGGTTCCAATAGTGTACCTATCGATACGTTATAATTTCGCTCCACCCTCATCGTCTTTGTTGCTACTACCGAATATTCTTCGCCAGACTTTGCCGCAATTTTTAGGTTAGAACCGTCTACTTTACTCACATTAATCTCCGCATTAAGGTACTCCTTTCCTCCGAATACTTTAAGTTTCCCCACATAAGTACCTACCGCCTCATCAATCCCGGAGGGCGCCTTATCATCATCTTTACTACAGCTCGCAAATACTAAACTCGCACAGGCAAAAAACATTACAGCTAAGAAGCTGTTTCTCTTCATAAATTTTTTCATCGTTTTTATATTTTAATGTTCCAACCCAAACAATTATTACGCCATTCTTTATTTTATTTCGCCACACAGCAAACAGAAGGATGTTAAATTTAAAAACATCCACCTGTTAATCAGCATGTTTAATCAAAGATTAAAAAAAGAGAACTTGTTCAAAAAAACAGAAGTTAATATAATGTGAATCCGTCAAGGCTTCGTAGTGATAATACTAACGTTAAAAAAAGGTAAATTTTAAACGATTGAACTACAGGTGTCACGCAAAATCCATAGCTTGCTGTTCCGAATGCTAATACTGAAATAAAATAAAGACTATGAAGTGTCCAAATTGTAATGAAACACTGTTAATGACCGAGCGCCATCAGGTCGAAATCGATTATTGTCCGAGCTGTAGGGGCATCTGGCTCGACCGCGGCGAATTGGATAAACTGATGGATTATGCCGCTTCACAAAGCCAAGCTGCTGCCGCCCCTGCGCGTGATATGCGTCCCCGTGATAGTCACTACGAACGTCCGCAACGTCATGACGACCGCGATTACCACGACTCGAGAGACAGCAGGGACTACAATCAACGCTACCCGAAGAAAAAGAAGTCGTTTCTATCCGATTTCTTTGATTTTGACTAGTGAACAAAGCTCGCTTTTTACACTATATCCCATTAACGCAAACAAGGCGCTTCTTTCATCAAGAAACGCCTTGTTATCCTCAAAAACAGTTTTCCTAGTAACCCGGGTTCTGTTTTAATGCTGGTTCTACCCGCAGACTATTCTCGTGGAATGGCCATAGGTAATTATTATCCTTAAAAGATCGGTCTTCCACCTTCAGTGTCTCCACCTTACCATCCACCATTCTACTATGCCCCATTGCAGGCTGGTTCATTACCTTTTCTGCTATTCTCCATCTCAAGATATCATCATAGCGCAATCCTTCCCCAGCAAACTCGGTACGGCGCTCGTTACGTATCAGATCAATCCACTCCTGTTGTGACCTTCCTATCAACGTCACATCCGCCACACTCATATCCAATCCAGCTCTACGGCGTACGTCATTAATACATTTTTTAGCGAGATCATCTACATCATTCAACATGATTTTTGCTTCTGCATACGTCAGCAATACCTCCGCATAGCGCAAGAAACCGAGATCCATATTACCAGATGACTTGGCTGCATCCGCTTGGTCTACCCATTTTTTAAACCAAAAACCAGACTTACCTGCTCTTGCCTTCTCATGGTATACTGAGGTACTTGGATCATAGATGTCCAGTTTCTCCCCGTTGAAGGTATCGCCATGCATAAATATACTTTCTGCCAGTCTAGGGTCCCGGTTCAGTTTAGGATCCAGTTCATATTCCTCTTTTGTATGTAGCGGACAGGCATCAATTGGTCTGCCCTGCTTTGTCCAGTAAGCATCCACTAAAGATTTTAACGGCACTAGGTAGGATTGCCCATGTCCCGTTTTCGATTGCGGAGCCATGACATTGAATGTAATACTTCCTCCCGAGCGACTATCTCTATCAAAGCGCATCACAAACTCCTTGTTCGTCTTATCCGCTTTATAGTTAAATAGATCACCATATTTTCCATGCAATTGGTACAGTCCGCCATCCATCACCTCCTTGGCCAATCTTGCGGCCAATTCGTAACGCCCATTAATTAGAGCATAGCGCATGATCAGCGCTTTGAACGAGTATTGATTAAAAAGGTAGGTATTTGTCGTATATATTTCCTTTGGCAATCGATTGGCGATCTCCTCCGCTAGCGGGAATAGTATTTCCAATATCTCTTCTTTCGACTTCGTCGGCTGCAATGCCGACCCTAAGTCTGCAGGTTCTAGGTGAAATGGCACATCTCCCCAGCGGCTCGTAAGCTTAAAATAGTGCCAGCAGCGCAATGCTTCAAATATAGATTTATACCTACTGCGCAGCTCTTCATCTTCCATATATGGCACATCCATACTAGCAATAAACGTATTGAGACGCCCTAGGTGTTTCATATGCAATTGGTAATAGGTCAAGAACGGTTCCGTATTTGAGTTGATGTTTCCATTAGCAATCTGCTGGTGGCGGTCACCTGATATACGGCTATAGGCATTGTCCGACTTCCCGTCTTCCATATAGAAAAGGATATGTCTATACGTACCGTGCGAAAATGGGTCCATAAAACTACTGTACAATACCCTCAGCACGTCTGCTTCTGTATTAAAGAACTCTGCGAAATCAGTTGCTGTAGGATCCGTTTTGTCCAAGAATTTCTCACACCCCGTTAGTGACAGCGTAGCTGAGGCGAGCATTATGTAGAATATATTCGATTTTTTCATCTGTATCAATTGTTAACTTTAAAAAATAGAAGTAGTTATACCAAATGTATAAGTTGCCATGCGCGGATAGTTACCGCCACCACCATTTCTTTCTGGCTCCAAGCCTTCCCATTTTGTAAATGTGATTGCATCCTGCGCATTGACGTAGAATCGTGTATTGTGGAATGATTTTCCGATTTTCTTGACGGTATATCCCAATTGCAGCACTTTAATACGGAAGTATGAAGCATTTCCTATCCACACATCACTTAGATATGCATTGGAACTCGTTCCTGTCCATACCCTCGGGAAGCGGCTATTTTGATTGTCTGGTGTCCAGCGGTTGTCCGCATAATACTGTCTCGGAGCTCCTAGTGCGTTGGTATTCCCATCGACCAATACAGGATAACCTTCTTGGCCACTCAATCTCGCTGTACGTTTTCCTACACCTTGCCCTACCATACTAAAGTCGAATCCTTTATATTTCAGGCTCATATTTACATTGTAATTATAGCGAGGTGAAGGATCCCCAAGATAGACGCGATCTGCATCATTGATGATACCATCTCCATTTTGATCCACATACTTGATATCCCCAGGCAATGTATTCGCCATCTTAGCGACTGTATTTGCTACATCATCTGCATCGCGGAAGAAACCATTAGTTTGGAATCCGTAATAGTTGTCTATCGCAATCCCTTTGTACCATATCTTGTCCGTGTCATCCGTAAACACCAAAGTGTCCGCATCTTTATATCCTGCTTTCAGGACTTCATTTCTGTTATCAAAGAAAGCTCCACCGATACTGTACGACACATTTCCGATTTTATCACTCCAATTGGCAGATAGTTCCACCCCTTTATTACGCACCTCACCAATATTCACCGAGGTCGTCAACGAATGTGATCCCGTAAGTGGAGGTACCGGAAATTTGGAATAGATTAAATCATAAGAGAACTTATCGTACACCTCCGCAGTGAATGTCAATCGATCTTTTAGTGTCGTGACATCTACCCCCACATTCCATTGTTTCTGCTTTTCCCAGGAGAAGTCAGGATTTGGCACACGCATCGTCCATCCATAAT
>JBEBQJ010000038.1:0-31881 GCA_040395455.1 Sphingobacterium yanglingense
CAATAATCAGTTTGGTATCGGTCAAAATATGCCAGCGAACGGTTCTCCGATTTCAATAGACGCTATTGAGCAAATCGTAGTCAATGTTACTCCTTTTGACGTGCGTCAATCAGGTTTTACAGGGGCCGCGGTGAATGCAGTAACCCGTTCGGGACGTAATGAGTTTTTTGGATCAGCATTCTATAGTGGCCGTTCTGATCAACAACAAGGTACACGGGTTAAAGATAAGCAAGTTGCTTTCAATGAGATGAAGGAAAAGCAATATGGATTTTCGTTTGGAGGACCTATTATTAAAGATAAGGTTTTCTTTTTTGTGAATCTAGAGCAGAATAAAACAACTGAACCTGGACCAACGAAAATTGCCGATGATAGAGATGCACCACAACATGGTCAAGGAAATACAAATATTTCAAGACCGAGTTACCAATTCCTAGATGATGTTAGAGCACATTTAATAAGTAAGTATGGATATGACCCCGGTGTATATCAAGGCTATTCTAATAAAAGCAATAACGATAAGATATTTGCTAAAATTGACTGGAATATAGCAGATAATCATAAAATTAACTTCAGATATAACCAAGTAAAAGGAAAGAGTCCGTCTAACATAAGTAATTCATTCACAGGTTCTGGTTTGTCTAATCTTAGCCGTACGGGATCTAATTCGTTACATTTCTCTAACTCAAATTATTTTCAAGAGACTAACTTATATTCAGGAGTGGTCGAATATACAGGTAAGTGGGGAAATACTAATAATACTGTTCGGGTTTCTTATGTCAATCAAAATGAACCTCGTTCAGTTGGGGGAGCGGACTTTCCTTTAGTAGATATTAAAAAGGACGATAACATTATTACGACGTTTGGATATGAACCTTTTTCATATGGTAACTTGCGTGATGTTGAAACTATAACGGCCTACTGGGATGGTAGCTACACCTTTGGTAAACATGATTTTACTTATGGTGCGCAATTTGAAACCAGTACTACAAAGAACGGCTTTCAGCGTTTTGGCGCAGGATATTATTTGTTCAATTCATGGGAGGATTTTGTAGATGGTAAAAAGCCAGCTAACTATGCCTTGACGTATCCTTTGACAGAAGATGGCTCTCAAGCATTCCCTTCTTTTCGATTCAATCAGACTTCCTTCTTTTTGCAAGATCAGTATACTGTCAATAATAAATTGAAATTGATGGGGGGGATTCGTTTCGAGCTACCGACATATCCAAATGTCGATGAAATGAAAACGCACCCTTTGGTTGCTGATTTGACTTTTGCTAATGGTCTTAAATTGAATACAGGTGCAATGCCCAAATCTCAATTGCTAGTTTCTCCAAGAATCGGTTTTAATTATGACGCGATGGGAGACCGTTCTTTAATCTTTAGGGGGGGGACTGGTATTTTTACAGGACGTATTCCTTTTGTATGGATTGTTGCGCAGTCTAGTGATGCGGGTATGCTTCAGGCGACTAAGATATTCCAACCTTCAGAAATGCCTGACTTTTCACCTGATTTGAAAGCAAATTACCCTAAACCAACAGCAAAGCCTGGGACCCTCATTCCAACAACTGTCTCTGCAATGGATGAGAAACTTAAGTTTCCGTCCACATGGAAGTCTAGTTTAGCCGTTGATTACATGTTGCCTTGGGGAATTCAAGCTACAGTAGAAGGGATATATAATAAAGATATTAATGCTGTCGTAGCTAAGAATGTCAACTTGGTAGAGCCTACTCAATTGAATATTCCTGGGTATAATGATCATAGATATATCTATCCTTCAGCGGTTAAGGATAAATACATTAATAAACTTAATAAGGATGGTCTAGTCGATGCGACAGCTACAGGAAGATTCGACCCTACTTATATGACAAATGCAAAAGGAGGACATTATTATTCGGTAACTGTACAGCTGCAGAAAAATAATTGGAATGGTTTTTCAGGATCATTAGCATATACTCATTCTGGTGCTAAAAACTTTGGTGACGGAGCTGGAGATCAAATAGCAAACCTTTGGTCAATTCCTCCAACTAACACAGGAAACCCGAATGAACCGTCTTTAGGTTTTACAACGAATGTTGTACCTCATCGTCTAATGAGTTTTGTGTCTTACAAGAATAATTGGATTGGTAAATTAAATACAGCGATGACGGTGTTCTACTCTGGTTCCTCAACAGGTAGAATGAGCTATGTTTATGGCGGTGATTTTAATAGAGATAACAATAGTAATAACAATGATTTAATTTACGTTCCGAAAGATGCTTCTGAAATTACGTTTGTTGATATAGCAGCTAGTCAGGCCGGAGCAGGGAAAAACTACTCTAAAGCTTACACTGCCCAAGAGCAATCCGATATGTTCTTCGCTATGGTTGACGGTGATAAATATTTGAATTCACGTAAAGGCAAACATGTAGAACGTAACGGAGGTACTATGCCTTGGAGAAATCAATTTGACTTTAGATTATCTCAAGAAATTGCGAAAAATATTGGCGGTGGAAGAAACGGTTTAGAGTTTTACTGGGATGTGTTCAATATCGGTAATTTGTTCAACTCCAATTGGGGTGTTTATAAATCTGCTAACACTCAATTGTTGAGACCTCAGAATGCAGGTTCTTTGACACCTGATGGTACCACAAAACCAACATTCCAACTTGGGTATAATAATGGTGACGCGGTAAAGTCTACGACATATGTTAATGAATCTATTTCATCAACATACTCCATGCAGTTTGGGGTGAAATTTACTTTTAACTAAGCTTAGTCATTAATATAAAACGCCTCATTCTGTTTTCAGGATGAGGCGTTTTTATATTAATTTAACTCTAGAAATTCGGTTTCAATAGATATTTATCGTAGAAACGGAAGATATGTTCGACGGCTTCTTCCGCGGTGTCTACCAAGCGGAATAACTTGAGGTCTTCTGAAGCAATGTAAGCATTGCTAAGCATAGTTTTCTCTACCCATTCCAATAATCCACCCCAATAATCCGAACCTACTAAAATAATAGGGAAACGAGCGATTTTGCCCGTCTGGATTAGTGTTATAGCTTCAAATAATTCGTCCATAGTACCAAATCCTCCAGGCATGACAATATATCCTTGCGAATATTTCATAAACATTACCTTGCGGACAAAGAAGTAATTGAACTCCATGATTTTGTCCCTGTCGATATATTTGTTATGAAATTGTTCGAAAGGAAGTTCAATATTCAAGCCTACAGACTTACCGCCAGCAAGATAGGCACCTTTATTGGCGGCTTCCATAATACCAGGTCCTCCACCCGAAATAACTCCATACCCTTTTTCTGCTAAAAGCTTGGCAATTTCTACTGCCATCTCATAATAATGATGCGTCTCTGGTGTACGTGCCGAACCAAAGATAGATACACAAGGTCCGATTTTTGCCAGTTTCTCAAAACCATCTACAAACTCGGACATGATTTTGAAAATCTGCCATGAGTCCTTAACTTTTATTTCCTGCCACGTCTTATTGGCAAATGAATTTCTAATTCTATTCTCTCCTGTCATATATACGTAGATATCGTGAACAATATGCCACAATATAATCAAACAGAAAAGAGTATGCAATACCAGAATTGAAAAGAATCGGTTAATGCTGAAAATAGAAAATTACTTTTTATTTTTGCCAAATGAACTTCTCCTCCAAATTATTGCAAAACGCTGTCGAAGAGTTTGGGCGTTTACCAGGGATTGGTAACAAGACTGCTTTGCGGTTAGTGTTGCACCTTTTGAAACAATCCAATCTGGAGGTAAGCCGCTTTACGCAGTCTATCGATCAGCTCAAAGAGAAGATTCGTTATTGTCAGGTGTGTTATAATATATCGGATGACCCAACCTGTGAAATCTGTCAATCGATAAAACGGGATAAATCGACCATATGTGTTGTTGAAGATACGCGTGACGTGATGGCTATTGAGAATACAAATCAGTATCAAGGAGTGTATCATGTCCTTGGTGGATTGATATCACCAATGGATGGTATAGGCCCGTCTGATTTAAAAATTGAGGGTCTCCTAGAGCGGTTGCGAAAAGGAGAGGTTAAGGAGATTATATTGGCCCTTAGTGCAACTATGGAAGGAGATACGACGATATTTTATCTCTGTCGTAAGCTTCGCGAGTTTGATGTACAGGTAAGTACAATTGCTCGTGGTATTGCATTTGGCGGAGAGTTGGAATATGTAGATGAGATTACTTTAGGAAGGTCTATCTTGACACGTGTGCCTTATGAACGAAATGTAGGTTAACTTTCCTTCATTTTGGATATTATCCAATAAAAAGCAAGACTCACTATCAATAAAACAGTCCCTGTAGTTGTCCACAGCACTTGGTATCCAAAATGTTCGGCAACATATGTACCTAAGTAGGGCGAGAAAATATTTGCGGCGGCAAATGCTAATGAGTTAAACCCCATGTATGCTCCTTGATTATTTTTCCCAGCTCGTTGTATAGAAATAGTGGCGGTATAGGGAAGTGTTAGCATTTCACCTGTAGAAAGTACCAGCATGGCTAGAAAGAGCCATATCATCCCAAAATCAAAGTTGAGCATGTAATAGGACCCCGCAGCAATAGCTGTACCGATCAGCATAATCTGTCTGACTGTCATACGGTTTTCAATAAGGTGTATCAAAACCATTTCGAACAGAACAATAACAAAACCACTGAATCCGAGAAGCAGACCAATCTGACTGGCATCGAGATGATGGACATCCCGATAGAATAGAGGGAGAGTCGTTATCAACTGAAAAAATGCCATCGAGAAGAGGAAACAGAAAATGTTGAATCCTATAAATAAACCATCTCGGTACGCGTTTTTCTCTGGTGTACTACTGTTTGTTGGGGCTTCTTGGGGCTGTGGATGACTGTACTTGTTATTCCCTTTTTTGTTTCTAAAAAAGTAAATAAAGACGATGGCTGCAATACTAGCGGCGATAGCGTTGCCGTAGAAAATCCAGTTGTACGAAAAGGTTGCCAAAAAGCCACCTAAAGCAGGTCCTATGGAAAAGCCTAGATTAACGGCCATACGGTTTAAAGAGTATGCCCGGGTGATATTTTCAGGCTTAGCGTATCGTGCTACTGACACGGAGTTGGCAGGTCTGAAAGTGTCTGCTACAAGTGTCAGTATAAAAATCATTACTGCTAAAGTCTCAAAAGTCCGAAAAAGAGGAAGTATGAGAAACAGCGGAATTACAAGGATAAGACTCCAGGTCTGTACCTTGAAATTACCAAATCTATCCGTAAGCCAACCTCCAAGCCAAGAACCCGCTACTGAGCCGAGCCCAAAACAGCCCAGCACCAAACCGATCTGCGTTTTGGAAAAGTTGAGTTCTGATGACATGTATATCCCTAAAAATGGAATAACCATAGAACCCGTACGGTTGATGAGCATTACCAAGGCTAATAGCCAGGCAGCAGGGGATAATCCTTTATAAGAATTTATATAGAGACGTACGAGGGCTTTCAATGTTGCTATGAAAATCTAGGCAAGTGATTGTTCTAAACTTTTGTCAATTGTATAATTACTGCTTAGTAATATCTGTTTGCGTTTTGTTTTAGGGTTAAGGATAAAATCAATTCGTCCAAAGCTTGCCCCTCCAAAACCAACTTGATTTACCAATGTGATTTTTCCATCGAGATTCTTAACCTCTATAGGTTTTTCTAAAAATGTATGGGTATGCCCACCTATGATTAGGTCGATGTCTCTGCTATTGGCAGCAAGTTTTAAATCAGAGATGGTATCGTCTTTGTAAGAGTAGCCCATGTGGGAAAGACATATCACAAGATCGCACTTAAGGTCTTTTTTTAGCTTAGGAACAATGCGATTAGTCACTTCCATCGGATCAAGGTATTTCATGCCTTTGTAACCGTTAGGGTCGACCAAGCCCTCCACATTGACTCCGAGTGCGAATACACCGATTTTTACGCCATCTCTCTCAAATAAAAGGTATTCCTTGGTTTTTCCTGCAAGAACAGTTTCCGAAAAATCATAATTGGAGGTGATAAAGGGGAAGTTGGCCTTGTCAAAGTGCTTTAAGATACCTTGGAGGCCATTGTCAAATTCATGGTTGCCGAATGTCCCAGCATCGTACTTCAGTTTTGACATTAGCTCCAGTTCGACTTGTCCGTCGAATAAATTGAAATAGGGGGTGCCCTGGAACATATCTCCAGCATCAAACAACAGGACATTTTTTTCTTCCGACCTTATTTTTTGGATTAATGTACTCCTACGCGCCACACCTCCTAAGCCCTGCATCCTTGAACCGTCCATTGGAAATGGTTCGATACGACTATGCACATCATTACTATGTAATATGGTTATTTTGACATCTTTTGATTTCGATGAACTTTTAGCAAAACTATCGAAAGGGGCGAAAGAAGCCAATAGACCTAAAGCGGCCGCTCTTTTTAGAAAAAATCTTCTATTTAATGACTGTAACTCTTCCATCTAGCTCGGTGTTTATATTCTTACCTTCTTTAGTTGTTTTTTCTACATACTGTATTAGCCCTTCACGGACGCGCAAACTGCTATTTGTCCGGTGGATTGGAGTGGTAATACCTTCTATATAATCTCCTCCATTGGCGAGATAATCGTAGGTAACCAACTTGTATGATTGCTTAGGGTCGATTTCTTTGCCATTAATACGGATGTCTGAGGCTTTGTCGCCCTTAATTTTTAAGGTGAATCCCGCTATAGGTTGACCTCCGGTTTTGGCTATAAAATCTGCAAGGACTGTAATGTCCTGGGCCGATAGCTCAAGTATAGTGACTGTATTTTCAAAAGGCATAAGCTCAAACATGGAACCTACCGTGATAGGACCTTGCTTTACTTCTGAGCGGATTCCCCCTTTGGTGGCAATAGCCATCTGCGCATCAGGATCTATGTTTTTACCCATGGCAAGTAGTGCATCAGCGAAGAAGTTGCCTGCAAGACTTTCTGCATCGGCCCTACTTTTGTTTAGAAAATGTGTCGAATAACCAATTTGTCTATTCATTTCCTGATCCATCTGTATTTTAAAAGGAGTGTAGTAGTGAATAATAGTACTGTCTTCCGGCAGGGATGAGTTTATGGAATATGTAGTCGGCTCGCTTACTCGGGGGACGTAGGTAGTCCTACAACCGGCTAATGTCCATGCAGTTACTACAACTAAAGATAGTGTTTTGAAAGTGCGCATAGCATTAAATTATAATATGCGAAGCTAAGAAGAATGTGGTTAGGAACAAATTAACTTTATGTAATATTTACTGTGCGATTGACAGTAGAAGGTGTCAAATATCAGCGATAGTGGCAGTTGTATTATCCCGGAAAACAGTGAATATTGTACTTTTTTTGCTCTAGAATATGATTTGGAATAGCTTTTGTACTTATGCATTCATTATTTTTTGAAGGTACTTGTTACCTTTGTGACATTGTGAAATTTGTAAATTATATATGGTTAATCCAGTCATGAAAATGCATCGGTGGTCTGTTTGTCTACTTGTTTTTATCACTACTCTTAGTTTGACAAGTTGTTTTGATGTGGTAGAGGATGTGAATCTGAAATCAAATGGTTCAGGTAGTATAAAAGCAACTGTCAATTTGAGTAAGAGTAAGGTGAAAGTTGCTTCTTTGATGAAATTAGATAAAGTAGACGGGGTGAAAGTACCCTCAAAATCAGAGATACAAGCCGAGGTCAATGATGTGGTGAAGCTTTTGAGGCAGACGCCTGGGATTTCTAATGTTCAGCATAGTCTGGATTTTAACAATTTTATAGGTACTTTATCATGTGACTTTACCAATGTAGGGGCATTGAATGCCTTTACGAAGACATTGTCTACACATTTTAAAGCTAAAGTCTCGAGTTATTCAAGTTATTCATATGATGCGAAGACAAAGGTCTTTGCGCGGAGCTATACGTACAGTGATGAAGCCAAGAAAGGGTTAGCCAAATTGAAACCAGAGAATCAGAAATCATTCTCCGAGGCCTATTTTACAAGTATCTACAGGTTTCAGGATAATGTCCTAAAACAGGATAATAAAGTTGGGAAAATATCGGATAATAAAAAAGCTGTCATGATGCGGGTAGGAGTATTAGACCTAGTGAATGGGAATGTCAGCTTGTCAAACCAAATATCTTTAAAATAAAAAGCTTAAAATTTTATAATTTAAATATGTATCTACACAAATTTGCTGCACTAGCACTTGGCATAATGATGACCTTAGCATCAAATGCTCAAGACCTAATCCGGAAAGTACCTCATGACGCTAAAGTGGTCGTGTCTTTCAATAATAAAGCTGTATTTGACCATTTGAATATAGCCGATCTGAACCTTACGTTAACCCGTTTGGGGATTTTTGATAAAATGAACAGCGATAGTAAACTGAGACCTTCAAAGATAGAAGATTTAGGAATCGACCTTAAAGCTAAAGCGTATGCTTATGTACGTAGTACAGATAGTGTACAGTATATTGGTGCTTTGATTCCATTATCTAACAAAAGTCAGTTTGAGTCCATTATTCCGAAACATAAAAAAGTAGAGATAGTGAATTCTCTTCCTACGATCTATTCTGCTGATCGTTCTTTGCGTCTTAGCTGGGATGAGAATACGGTGTATGTGTTAGGCGGTCTGGCTATGGACTACTATTTCAGAAAAGAGGATGTAATCAATCGATACGGATTGATAGCTAATGCATATGATGCTTATGACGCGGAGTATGCAGAAGCTGTTGTAGATTCAGCTGCAACAACTTGGGATGCATATGACTTTGATGCCGCAGCGGATTCAGCCGCAGCAGATGCTGCACGTGCTACTGCTGCTGTCAGTGAGGAAGAAATGGAATATGAGTTGGCAGCGCCACCGATTCTTGCACCGATAGATACAACAGATGAAGACGAGTATGCTATTGTTGATTCTATTTTAGCGCAGGATGAGTATGCTGATGATTATTATACGCGTTATGATAGTATTACGAGACATAACGATTCAATTAAAAATGATTTGGTGAAACAATGGCTCAATGCCGAGATGGAACTTCTGTTGGCAGGTGGTTACAAGTCATTTGATGCTAAGAGATTACCAAAGCTGAGTGCCAATACGATTGCACATATCCATGCTGCAGATGTGTTTTCTTATTACAAGTATCTTTATCCTGAGGAAGCGCTTAGCGAGTTGTTCGGTGTAAAGCCAAAGTTTGACTATGGTATTGACGGAATCGATGCAAGTATTGTTGTTGATGGAAATAAGTTGAAGTTCGTTGGATCTGCGACATTGGACAAAGAGATGGCTTCTTACTACAAGGAAATTTATAATAAGAAGTTAAATCCAAAGTTCTATCCTTTTTTGGATAAAGATGTATTAGGCTTTTTCTCCTTTAATGTGAATACGGAGGCCTACCTGAAGAACCTTCCGAAAATCATGGAAAGTTATTATGGCTCGTTTATGCCAAGATATTCAAACATGATTAGCTTAGGTGCAATGTTGTTTGACATTGCTTTGGATCAAAAGGCTATTGCAAAGGTTATAAAAGGCGACAACCTGTTCGTTTTAAATGGTGTGACTAAAGTAGATGTAACCTATACTGATTATGAGTACGATGACGATTACAACTATACGGAAGTAGAGAAAACTAAAACGGAGACTATTCCTCAGTTCCTATGGATGTTTTCTTCGGATGACACACGTATTTTCGAAAAGATAATCCAGATCGGCGTGCAGGAGAATGAATTAGTTGATCATGATGGTATCTATGAGGTTAAGGAAAATAAGGGATCTGGTATTACTGTTTATTTATTGATCAAGCAGGGGATGGTATTTATTGGTAATGACATGGCTAAAATGGAGATGATAAAGTCAAATCATTACGCTGGAAAAGGACATGCTCCTTATGTAGCAATGGCTAAGAAAAATAATTTGAGCTTATTGTTCAATACAAAACGTATACCTGTTTTATTAGAGGAATTAGATATCCCTGTTGAGCGCTCTATAGAGGAGACTGTTGCCGAATTACAACAATACGGTGATTTCTATATGACTTCTACAGGGGTCAAAGGAAATAAAGTAACAGGAGAAATTGCTGTGGAATTTCCGAATAGAAAAGGTAACGCATTAGCATTCTTGTTTGACGTTCTGGATCGTTGGTCATTGAAACTAAAAGAATAATGAAGCTATTGAAAAAAATAGTATTTATAGTAGTGGGGCTTATTGCGGTAATCGCAATAGGCCTCTATCTATTCTTGGCAGTACGGGAGTCTCGTTCGAAGGGAGGCTTGGTCCATCAAGAAAGTGAGTATTTGATTAAAGTTGCTGTAGATAAAATACTGACAGACATTGCTTGGAATGCAATTTCAAATCCTAGGACTTATTTTGGTAAGGATAGTACCGATACGACAAGTGATGGTAAATCGAGTCGTAACCTAGGAATATCAATTCCTGCTAACGTGTATATGTTTGCGTTGAAAGATGAAGAAGAGACGTGGTATGCATGGTTTAGTGTCGAGAATCAAGAGCAGTTACAGGGTTTTGTGCGGACTGAGCTCGGTATCGACAGCACTGGGGTAGAAAAAGAAAATGATTTTTGGTGGATTAATGGTAAGGATAATAGGGTAGTACTTCTCGGAGATTCCAAAAATGTCTTAGTAGCTCTTAGCTTTGATAAGAAAGATAAGAAAGAGGCAATGTTGAAAATTTGGGAAGGACGAACTACAGCAATGGTGCCAATTAAAACGCTAACGGAGTTTAGTTTTGAAAATACCGCCGATATCGAATGGAAGCAAAAGGGAAATAATGCGAACGCAAATTTGTCATTTAAAAAGGGAATGATAACTGCAAATTGGTCTTTGTCTAATGATATTTTACGATTGCCGCAACAGGCTAACGTACGGCAGTTGCCTTCGTCTAATGTGTTAAATATGTATTGTCAAGCGGATATCCGACCTGTTTTAGAGAAGTATGAAAACCGTTTACAGCGTTATAATATCCCAGTTGATACCTTAAAGAACTATTATGGTGGGTATATGGATATACAATGGCGGGCCGATGATGTGCTACAAACGGACAGCATCATTGCATACGATTATGATGAGAATTTTAATCCGATAGAGAAGAAGGAAATAAGGGAGGAAGCGGTACCTAATATTTTATTTACATTCAATGCATCACCCCATTTGGCAGGATACCTTCCCGAGAAGATGTTCTATAAATTCTATAAGCGAATAGAGGGTAAACAAATCGGGCTAAGTACCGATGCAAATGGAAAGAATGAATTTCCTTATGTGTCAACAGATCATGCTTTTCTTTTATCTTACACACGTAATGAGACAGCTCAAAGACATCTGTCCTGGTTATCTCAATTTGACAGAGTTGAAAAAGTGGAAATAAGTGGAAAAGGAGGAGAGGTAGCCAATAGTTTTAAGGGAGAAGTGCAATTGAGCGAATATGGGATACACGCGTTGTACCAACTGTTGAATTGAGGCTGATAAGCTATTTAATAAAAAAGGTAAAGTTTTCACTTTACCTTTTTTTGTGGATTACAATACGTTAAAATGCTTTAAAGCATTCCAAATACCATCGCTATCAACATCGTCTGTGATGTAGTCTGCTATTTCTTTTACTTCGGGATTGGCATTTCCCATGGCTACTCCTATGCCTACATGTTGAAGCATAGTGATATCGTTTCCTCCATCTCCAAAGGCCATGGTCTTGGTTATGTCTATTCCGTAATGTTCACAAAAAATATCTATACCGACTTTTTTACTTTGTCCTTTAGGGTTCACATCTGCAAATAGGGGAGTCCAACGGGAAGCTATGGAGTTGGGCATTACTTCTTGCATAAATTGTTCCTCTTCATCTGGTCCAAGGAAAATATTGGTCTGTAGTATTTCGTCTGTATTTACATTATCCATATCTACCAGTGGAGGTACAGGAAGGTTAAGGTGGGCGTACATGCCTGCAATCTCCGGCGTGACATCGTGTATAGTTACTTCCTTCTCTGACATGAATGAAAAACTTAAAGGTTTTTCATTTGCATGTTTTAGAAGACTTTCGATATCCTTTGAATCAATAGATTTTTTGAAGAGAATATGACCTTCTTTAGACACGCAGTAGCCGCCATTGAAAGTGATATAGCCGTCAAAATCTAAGTACTTGACGTGGTCTATGCTATTGATAGATCGTCCTGTGGATAGTATGATTTTGATTCCTTTGGCTTGAAGCTGTGCGAGCGCCTCTTCTGTGGATGGAGATACTTCGTGTGTTTTGAAACTTAGTAAAGTGCCGTCAATATCAAAGAATACGGCTTCAATTTCTGGGTTCTGCATAGTAAATCTGAGTCTATCCCAAACTTAAATAAAATGCTTCGGATTGACGAATGTCAGGGATGAAATTTCTGTTAAAGATCTAAATATCGTAGTAGTTGGAATATTAGGTAGGAGCAGCAATAATTGATTTTGTATCTTTGTGGCCTAAAATCACTATTTGCAATATGGCACTACCTTCTTTTTTCGAAAAGCTGAATAATAGTATAGAACAGGACCACTTTATCAAGCTGTCACTGGGAGATTATCATGGTCCTGAAAATGAGCTAAAACAGGTTTATGTTAAGTTGGTGTCGATAAAACGGGAAATCAATCTTTCATTTACCTTTAGGTATAAAACGAGGGATATTATCAAAAATTATGCTATCAAAGAAGGGGTGCAACGTATAGCAGATTTTCTAAATACAGGACAGTTTAAAATCGGTACTTTATTCACTGTAGAAGCTAACTTCATTTGTCAGCAGAACAAAAAAGGTGTATGGGCGGAACGGAAGGAGAAGCCAACGGCTAAGAAACCAGAAGAACGAAGTCACGATGTGCAAAAGCAACGAAAAATTGGAGAGTCTAATAAAAGCTATCTTCATGCCCTACGTTTGACGGATGAAAAGGGAGAAGTGTATAAAGCTGCTCAGGATAAATGGAAACAGATCAATCATTATATTGAGCTTCTAAGCTCTTCTTTAAATACGCTTCAGTCGGATCATGTACTGAAGGTCGTGGATATGGGAGCTGGTAAGGGATACTTGACTTTCGCATTGTACGATTACTTAACGAATGAATTAAAGAAAGAAAGTAAGGTAGAGGGGATCGAGTATAGACAGGATTTGGTTGAGTTGTGTAATGGGATTGCAAAAGATACAGGATTCAATTTGTTGCATTTTTCACAGGGAACTATTGATGCTTATGTGTCGGAAGATGAACTTGATATTTTGATTGCTTTACATGCATGTGATACGGCGACAGATGATGCGATATTTAAGGGGATACAGTACAATGCGAAGCTTATTGTGGTAGCGCCCTGCTGTCATAAGCAGGTGCGTAGGGAACTCGAACGGGTAAAGAAAAAAAATGAGCTGGATTTTATGACTAGGCACGGTGTTTTTTTAGAACGCCATGCTGAGATGTTAACAGATAGTATAAGAGCATTAATCCTTGAGTATTATGGTTATCAAACTAAGGTAATGCAATTTATCTCTGATGCACATACCCCTAAAAATGTAATGATTGTTGCGGAGAAGAAAGAAATATCGTCGCTAAAGAAACAAGAAATCTTAAATAAACTCCATAGCACTAAAGCTTATTTTGGTATTAACAAGCATTATTTGGAGAAGATTTGTGGCCTTTAAGTGTCTTTTCTATTGGTATTCGTACAATTCTAAAGGGAGCCCATCAGGGTCTTGAAAAAAGGTGAATTTTTTACCAGAGTATTCATCTACACGGATTGGCTCTACGGGGATATCATTATTTTGTAGCTTATCTATCCATTGTTCGATGTTGTCTACAGCAAAGGCAAGGTGGCGTAGACCAAGTGCTTCCGGGTAGGATGGGCGGGGTACATAATTCGGAAAGGAGAAAAGCTCAATAACATAATGATTGCCAATAGCGAGATCGAGCTTGAATGAGTCCCGTTCTTTTCGATATACCTCCTTCAGAATCTCCAATCCTAACAATTGCGTGTAAAACTCTTTTGAGCGTGTATAGTCACTTACAATGATAGCAATGTGATGAATACCTTTTAGTGTCATATCAGAATAGTGTAGGTGCGCTATTATTGTTTGCATCCCCTGGCTTTTGTGGGATATTCAGATTGCTGCCTATCGCTTTGTTTAGCTTTTCTATGAAATGTGCTGCTAGTAAGGGAGACTCGACTTCTATATTTTGATGGATGAAAAAGTAAAGTTGTTGCAAGCCAGCCTCTTTCCACTGTGCTATCGTTTTGACCCATTCGTCCAATCTTGTATAGTCCGATGGGTGGTTGGCACCTACATAACGGATAAAAGCGGTAGGTGTGGTAAAACGCATGTGCATCATGTCACGTCTTCCTGCTGTATCGACCAGGACATTGGTCTTGTTTGTTTCTTCTAATAAGGCATAGAAGCGTTCGGCTACTGACGGAGAGAACCATTCTTCATTACGTACCTCAACAGCTAAGGGGTATCCTTTTGGGAAATTCCTCAAGAAAGATTCTAGTCGGTCAAAGTCCTTTGGTTTGAAATTGTCGATTAGTTGAAGGAAAGCCATGCCTAGCTTTTCCTCAAATAGTACGGTAGAATCTACAAATGCATTTACTTTTTCGTCTGTATTCAACAATCTTCCGAAATGGCTGATGGACTGCGGAATCTTAGGGAAAAACTTAAAATCTTCTGGGGTTTTGTTTTTCCAGGTTTCTACCTGACTTTTTGAAGGCGAATTATAGAATGTAGCATTTAGTTCAATAGCATTAAACTGTGTCGAATAGTACGCTAATTCGTCCTTCGTGCCACGGGGATAGAATCCTTTAAGATCATTTTTATTCCATTTGGCACAACCTACATATACCTCCAAAGGTTGCTCCCGTTTGTTTTTTAGTAATAAGTCAAGGGATTGCTGAGGAGTTTGGGGGATTGTAAAGTCAATCGTCGAAGGATCTGCTACCTGTCCGAATTTCATCTGTAAATGGTCTGTTTTTTAATGGTTTTATGGAATGTCTTGATTATATTATCTGACTGTCTTATTTTAAATGTTTTGCAATAGAGCACTAGTTTTTATAATCTGGTGTAAAAATAGGTAGTTTTGTTGGAGAATCCCAATAGGTATTTAGCTTTTGGGTAGAAGCTTGTCTTTAGACTCCATGCATTGTTGTATATACATGGAGTCACTTAACAGTTATAGTTTTTTGAGATTGAGACGTAATGAGTTCAGTATAACTGAAACTGAGCTTAGACTCATGGCTGCGGCTGCAATCATTGGGGACATCAATATGCCGAACGTAGGGTACAATAATCCTGCGGCTATCGGTATTCCGATTACATTATATAAAAATGCAAAAAGCAGATTCTCTTTGATGTTACGCATCATCATACGGCTCAGGTCTATTGCTTTGGAGACGCCTGTCAGTTCACCTTTTAAGAGTGTGATATCTGAACTCTGTATGGCAACATCGGTGCCGGATCCCATGGCAATACCTACATCAGCTTGCGTCAGGGCTGGAGCGTCATTAATTCCGTCGCCCGTCATTGCTACGATTTTACCTTCACTTTGCAATTTGCTGATTTCATCCAGCTTGTCATGGGGAAGTAGTTTGGCTTTGAATGAGTTTATTCCCGTGTCATTGGCTACCGCCTGCGCTGTAAGTTCATTGTCTCCAGTGAGCATCACAACCTGGATGCCCAGACTCTGTACATGAGAGATGATTTCTTTTGCATTGACCTTTATCTTATCTTTTACTGCAATAAAACCGGCATACTGTTGATCTAAGGCTAGATAGGATACACTGGAGCCATTGGCTTGTAATTGATGTACTTTGTCTCTTATGGAGGTTGGAATGCTAATGTGGTTGTCCTGGAGTAAGGCTTCATTACCCAAGTATGCCTGACGGTCTCCGATACGGGCAGCAACTCCTTTTCCTGTGATGTTCAGGAAATCTTCAATGGTTGACAGGGAGATGGATTTCTCGGCTGCTTTATTGACCATGGCTTCTGCCAGTGGGTGAGAGCTTTGTTTGTTGATCGATGCTGCCATTTGGAGGATATCATCATTATCAATATTTTCCGCACCTTCATAAGTGGTTACTTCAGGTTTACCTTCTGTGATAGTCCCTGTCTTGTCGAGAATAAGGTAGTCTATCTTACGAAGTTGTTCTAGAGCTTCGGCTTTTTTTACCAGTATGCCATTTTTTGCACCTTTACCTATACTCACCATGACGGACATGGGCGTAGCTAAACCTAATGCACAAGGACAGGCTACGATAAGGATTGCTAGGGCATTGGTGATGGCATATGAAAGGCTGTCTTCTACTCCGCTTACTATCCAAACAATGAAGGTGGCTATTGCTATGAGTATAACAATGGGAACAAATACTCTTGATATTCGGTCAGTAAGCTTTTGTATGGGGGCCTGACTTCTGCTGGCATCGTTGACCAATTGTATAATCTGGGATAATAGAGTTTCTGATCCGATATGGGTTGCTTGCATGACGAAGCTATGATTGCCGTTGATAGTCCCTCCAATAACATTGTCGCCCTTGCTTTTTTCTACAGGGATAGATTCACCCGTAATCATAGATTCATCTACAGAAGAGCTTCCTTCTGTAATAATACCGTCTATAGGTACTTTGTCGCCTGGACGCACGCGCAACATATAGCCTTTGTGTATGTCTGTTACGGCTATTCGTTGTTCATTACCTTCATGTAGCCATATCGCTTCGGCGGGAGTAAGTTTGACCAGCGCCTTAATGGCTGAGTTGGTTTTGGAATGTGCTTTCGCTTCCATGAGTTGCCCTAATATTACGAGCGTAATAATCACGACTACCGATTCAAAGTACAGGTGGGGATGGGTATTGTGTTCAAGCATCTCTGTAGGGAGAACCTGAGGAAATAGGAGTGCTACTATACTAAAAATGAAAGCTGCTGCAGTACCTAGGGCAATAAGACTGAACATATTGAGGTTCCATGTTCTGAAAGATGTCCAGCCACGTTGAAAGAAGGTCCAGCCTGTGTAAAAGATAACCGGCAAGGTGAGAATAAGCTGTACCCAACCATTGATATGAGCTGGAATGAGTTGACTTATCGGTTTTCCTGGAAGCATATCCCCCATAGACAGGATGAATACGGGTAGGGTAAATATTACGCTGATTATCAGCTTTTTTTTCCAGTCTTGATAGACGTCATCTTCATCTTCTGTCTGCTGGTTAGGTACGAGATCCATACCACAGATAGGACAGACACCTGGTTTGTCCTGTTGAATCTCGGGGTGCATCGGGCAACTGAATGTGACTTTCAGATTTGTCTCTGGTATTTTTTCTAAATTCATCCCGCATACTGGGCATGTGCCAGCTTTATCATATACCTTGTCACCTTCACAATGCATGGGACAGTAATATTTTCCTGCATTAGATGTATTGCTTTCTGGAGATTTTGGGGGATGTTGATGTGCGGGCGTTTGGCGGACCTGTTCTATTGGTTGTAAGAACATGTTACACACCGGACAACGCCCTTTTTGGCTATATATCTTATCGTGCCCTTCGCAAAACATTGGACAGATGTATTGCCCGCTAGGGGAATCGTCGACTTGTTTTGGAGGATTCGAATGATGGCTGTGTGCTTGTTCGTGTATTTGATAGTGGCTACTTATTTCGCTGATTTTCTCCTGAAGCTTGGCGAGTTCAAGGTGGTCTTCGCTCTCTATTTCTGCTTTTTCTTCTTCTAACGAGATACGGACATTTATGCCAGGTATTTCATTAAGCTTGTTTTCTATTTGTGTACGACAACCATCACAGGTCATGCCACTGATATAATAGGTGTGTTTATGCATAATAGATCGTGGTATATAATGTTATTATAATAATGATAACACTAATTTCGGGTTAATGTTGGCCAGGATGTTATATAATTTTTAAGAAATGATATAGATTTCCAGTCATTTATTTTTTTCTGATTGTATGTTGGCGAATACAAACCATTTTCCTTAAGTTTGATAGGAGAGGGGAAGTAGCATACTATGTATAAAGATCGGTTTATTAGTTTTTTGACGTTTGAGAAACGTTACTCGCCACATACCATAAAAGCGTATGAAATGGAGGTGAAAGGTTTTTTAGATTTTTTGGAAGCTGAAAAAGTGCCTTTTGAGGAAGTTGATCATAAGCTGATGCGGTATTACTTTTCTATACTGCGGGAGAAAGGGAAAGAGGCAAGTTCTGTGAATCGAGCAATTTCTACCTTACGTTCTTTCTATAAGTTTTTGCAACGCGAGCAATTGGTGGTCAAAAATCCTGTTCGTTTGATTCAAGCGTTGAAAACACCTAAGAAATTGCCGGTTGTGGTGGAGAAGGATAAGATGAATCAATTGCTGGATCATATGGATGCAGTAGCAGATGATTTTGAGTCATTGCGTGATTTTATTATTATGGAACTACTTTTTGGAACGGGTATACGGCTTTCCGAACTTTTGGAAATAAAAGAGAGTGATATTGATTTTTACAATAAAAAAATCCTTATATTAGGGAAAAGGAATAAGGAACGTTTTGTTCCATTACATTTAACCTTAATCGAAGAACTAAAAGAGTATATAGGAAAGAAAAAACTTCAAAATTTAGAAAACATTTCCGAATATTTAGTCGTTACTAAAGAAGGAAAGAGAGGGTATCGGTTGTTGATTTATAGAGTAGTGAAAAAGTATCTAAGTATGATTACTTCACAGAAAAAAAGAAGCCCACATGTACTTCGACATAGCTTTGCTACATCTTTATTAGACAATGGTGCGGATCTCAACGCAATCAAAGAGTTACTAGGTCATGCTGGATTGGCGGCCACTCAGGTGTATACGCACAATTCGGCAGAGCGGTTAAAATCAATTTACAAACAAGCACATCCAAAGGCTTAAAAAAGGAGGAAAAATGAACATTAACGTACAATCAATCAAATTCGATGCAGATCAAAAATTGGTAGACTTTATCAAAAGGAAAACTGGCAAATTGGAGCAGTATTTGGACAATATCATTGAAGGCGTATGTTATCTTCGTTTGGAAAATGTGGAAGGCGAAGAGAATAAGGTGGTAGAATTGAAGTTTAATATTCCAGGTAGTCAGCTTTTTGCAAAAGCGCAAGCGAAAAGTTTTGAGGAGGCGACAGATATTGCGGTAGAGTCGTTGAGACGTCAGATTAATAAACATAAAACGAAAACTAGGACAAATGCTAGTAATCATAAAGAGATAATCTCTGCAGAAGAGGAAGAGTATTAATTGTTGGAGAATCTCTGAACACGTTTAAAGAAGGCGGCTTATTATTAAGCCGCTTTTTTTTATGTTTTTCTATCTCTTATTTTATTTGGATTAATTCTTGATTAAGTTTATATTTGCTCATCATTTAACAATAGCAGTCTAAACAAAATAAGGTAGGAAGAAATGATTTGTCCATTAGCGAATGTAGAAGAGGTGTTTACAACATCACAGGGGGCGGTTTATCAGTGCAGTCGAAAAAACTGTTACTGGTTAGAGTTTCAAGGTAATACTACGGCGTTTAAGGTAAGTGATTTTTTTGTGTTCAAACGAAGTGTCGATCAGATTGATGTTGAGGCTATGCTGAATAACTCTTCCCGCTCTTTTGATTTTGAATTAATTATGCCATTCCGTACGGAACGCTGCTTTCTACTCTCCGTAGAAGATGTGCTTGAGTTACGGGATCTATTGGCTGGCGCTAAATTTATGCTTGAATTAAATGGACAGATTCGCTCCATCCTAAGACGCGACGCTGTATTGGCAATCTAATTGTAATTATTTTAAATCATATTGAGTCTAAACAACTTAGCTTTTTTAGGTTGTAATTTAGACTGAATTTGTATTGCATATTTTTTATCTATATCGCTCATTTAGCCTTTATCTTTGTATTAACAAACAAAGGATGATTGTCGTTTGTTATGTTTAAATAAAGTGTAAAAAATAAAAAATAACGATATGAAAGATTTATTGAAATTAAGATCATCTCTAGCTGAAGAGATTGAGAATATATTAAACGCGCAAGTAAAAATCGAAGCTCATTCATCCGCATTGTATCTAGCTATGTCAGCTTGGTGTGATGACCAAGGGTTAGACAATTCTTCTAAGTTCTTTGCAAAGCAATCGGATGAAGAACGTGAGCATATGCTGAAGCTTTTTGACTATATCAACGATCGTGGAGGAAGAGCTATCTCTCCAGAGATTACGAATATCCCTGTTGATTTTGAATCGTTCCGTGGAGTATTTGAGCAAACCTTGGAGCAGGAAATGTTCGTTACAGAGCAGTTTAATAATATGGCTGACAAATGTATGAAAGCGAAAGATTATGTTACTTTCAATTTCTTACAGTGGTTCTTAGCTGAGCAAGTGGAAGAGGAGTATGTAGCTAGACGTATCCTTGAGTTATTCGATGTTATAGGCGAAGAAGGTACTGGCCGTTGGGAAATTGATAAACACTTGGTAAAAGTTGCTTATGATGGCGAGTAATCTCGGACATCGTATATAGAATGAATTTGAAAGGCTATCAATAATGATAGCCTTTCTTTGTATACGATAATCTAATTTTTATCGTTTTATAGTATAATCTTTAATGGTTTTTTTTTGAATAGCAATATTTTAGTATATTGAACTAATTAGATTTTGCAGGCCGATTCGTGGAATTCTCATGGTATAAAATAGGGGTTGTCATTGTTGTATTTGCTTGTCAAGTGCTGCTGAACTCTGCCTTTGCTCAAGAGATTGTATACGGTAAGGTCCTGGATACGGCTGGCAATCCATTAAAGTCGGTCAGTGTACGTCTAACCAGTGAGTCGGATACCTTAAGTCAAATGACAGATTTTCTAGGTAATTTTCGTTTTTCAGCTTTTAAGGGAAAAAATCTATCGCTTCTTTATACGATGTTGGGATATAAAAGTGAGAGTAGATCTATGCTAGTACTAGGCGTGGGGGGCGAACTCGAAATCCCTGCTGTTCGGCTTGAACCTTATGCGGTTGAAATCGCTGACGTTAATATTTTAAAGGTTTTACCCATTGTGGTGAATGGTGATACGGTACAGTTCAACTTTAATGCTTTTGATTTTCGAAAAAACTCGTTATTAGAAGATGCTTTAAAAAGCCTGCCTGGCTTTCAGGTCGGACGTGATGGGTCTGTGACTTATAATGGAAGATCTATAAAAAGAGTGAAAGTTGATAACAAAGATTTTTTTGGAGGAGATCTGCTGACTGCAACACGAAATCTGCCTGTGGATTTTATTAAAAATGTTCAGGTGATTGATTTTTACGGTGATAAGGAAGAGGCCTTAGGAGTAAAACAAAGCGACCCAGAAAAGATAATTAATATCAGCCTAAAAGACGATCATAAGAAAATTTATTTTGGTCAGGTGACCGGTGGAGGTGGTACTAACTCCCGGTACTTAGGAAGTTTTGGGGCCAATAAATTTGATGATGGTAGAGAAATTTCAATTTTAGGATCTTTTAATAACACCAATACCAATCTGTTTAGTTTCGGTAGTCCAGAAGGTGGGGACCGCAATCGCAGTTCGATGGATATTGGAGATTATGCTGACCCTATAGATGGACTCAATGAAGTGAGCTCTGCCGGGATCAATGTTTCAGATAAGTGGGGGGAACGTACATCATTTAATGCCGCTTATAGTTTCGTTCGGCAGAAGAATGAAACTGATGGGTTTTCAAAATTGACTTCTACCTATGTAGGCAATAAAATTGAACGTGAGGAGGTTTATAAAATGAATAATATAGACCAAAATCATAAGCTAAAGTTTGGTTTTGATAGCAAGTTCAACAACGCAGATGTATTACAGATAAAAGGAGACTTGATTTTTAATAGGCTTAATAGTTTCAATAAGAAAAGCACAAGGTTAACGAATTATGAGAAGAAAAACGAAGGGGTGTATCGGGATTCATCTAATCAGATTAGTCCTAATGGCAATCTAGAGGCTATCTATTCCAAATCGTTTAATAAAGTGGGACGTAAATTGGTGGCAAATTTTATACTAAACTCTAATAATGTAGAGAAGCGGGAAAGCGTTTTTGAACAGTATGCAGAGAGTGGTATGGCTACTAAAGACGGTGAATTCCGTCAAGATCAGTATATTAAACAGAATAATTACACCAACTCGACCCGGGCTTCGGTTTCTTATGTGGAACCCTTTTTTGAACATAGTTTATTTGAGTTCAGTTATGAGTTTGATGTAACGCGTATAGAAGCAATACGTCTTGTAGAGAATCGTTTGGCTCCAGTACCTTATTATATCGATTCATTGACGGTAGATTATGATTATTTTTTTAAGAATAATAAAACTGGTGTGACCTATCAGTATGAACCAAATAAGAAGTTTAAAATGCATGCTGGATTTGCGGTACAACCCCTGTATATGGAAGGGCGGGTGACCAAGGACAATGTGGTGTATAAATACGAAAATATAAATCTGATGCCAACCGTTAAGCTTACTTACCGGTTCTCGAAAGAGATGGATTGGCAGATGGATTATAAAGGCAAGAATAATCAGCCATCGTTTAATCAGATTGCTCCTGTGGTGGATAACACAAATTCAAGGAATATTATAACCGGTAATCCAGAGCTAAAAGCCGAAAATGCACATCGGATAGGAACCACTTTACGAAAGAGTTTCAGTTCCAGGATGCAGTATTTTGAGACTAATTTTGCATATAATTTTATCCTTAATAAAATCGTAATAGATAAGCATTCTAAAGAGGGGTCTACTGTACAGGAAATGACCTTTAGAAATACTTCAGGATACTATGATTATAGATGGTATTACATGTTTAATACTCCTTTTATTAATGATGATTTTCAATTAGATCTAACGGGTAATACGGACTATTATAATAATCTATCATTTATTGACGAAAAGAAGCGTACGACTAAGCAGTTGGTGATGACGCAGTCTATGCAGTTGAAGTACCAATGGAGCGACTATGTGGAATCTGTATTGAATGCAAACTATATGTGGAATAATACGCGTTACGATATTCCCTTTAGAACAAATATTAACGTTGAGACTATGTTTTGGGGCTTGGGAGCTAGGGGATATTTGAATGATAACCTGTCTCTAGGCTTAGAAATGTCGCAGCGTTATAATAACGGTTATGCGAATACTTTTATGAATGAAAACCAGACGATAATGAATGGTTTTATAGAGTTAACTTTTCTTCGAAACAAGTCTGCTTTACTGCGTTTGCAGGGCTACGATTTATTCGACCAGAATAAAACGATGGGTATCGTTTCTGAATATATTGGTAATGATGTGTATGAAGCCAAAAACAGCCGATTAGGTCGTTATTTTATGCTATCATTAAATGTACGTTTACAAAAATTCCCCAAAAAACAATGATGCAAGCAGTAGTGATAACGGAAAACGGGGGACCTGAGGTCTTACAGGTACAGGAGCGGGCAATTCCCCAATTGGGAAAAATGGAGGTATTGATCACCGTGCATGCAGCAGGAGTAAATAGACCAGATGTATTTCAACGTAAGGGAAACTATCCTGCACCAGCAGGAACAGTAGCGGATATTCCTGGATTGGAAGTTGCGGGAGTAGTTGCCGCTGTAGGTCAAGATTGTTGTAGTTTTGAGGTGGGAGATCGGGTGATGGCACTTGTCTCCGGGGGTGGTTATGCCCAATATGTTGCGGTAGATTGTGGTAGCTGCATCCGTATTCCGGACGGTTTGCCTTTTATAGAAGCGGCAGGTATGCCAGAGACCTTGTTTACGGTGTGGCATAATGTTTTTGAAGGTGGAAGGCTGACTCGTGGAGAACGATTTTTGGTACATGGAGGGGCTGGTGGAATTGGAAGCACGGCGATACAATTGGCTCATCTATTTGGAGCGGAAGTTTTTACGACGGTAGGCGATTCGGATAAAGTTTCTTTTGTGCGTGGTTTGGGAGCGTCACATATTGTTAATTATAAAGAATCCGACTTTGAGGAAAGTTGGGGAGCGAATTCAATAGATGTTATTTTGGACAGTATTGGAGGAGCGTATTTTAAAAAGAATGTTAATTTATTGGCAGAAGAGGGGCGACTTGTTGTGATTAATGCTATGGAAGGGGCTAAAGTAGAGCTGAATCTGATTAGGATGATGCAGAAACGTATACATTTAACGGGTAGTACCTTGCGAAATAGGTCGCTTGAGTTTAAGAAGCACCTGACAGCAGCTGTGTGTCAGAATGTACTGCCATTGATAGAGACAGGGGCTTACAAGACCCATATTGCTGAGGTATTTTCTTACAAAGATGCTCGCTATGCTCATGATCTGATGGAAAGCCGAGCCTTCGGTGGAAAGATTATTTTAGCTTTTTGATGTTGCTAAAATAATTTAGCGGTTTGCTTTGTTGGAATATTTTTAGATATTTATGTTTTCAAAACATAACCAGCATGAAACTGAATTTAGTATTATCGATATTGCTTTCGCTATTTACCCAAGCTAGTTTTAGCCAAAAAATTGGCAAAACAGAAGCTCCACTTGAATATGTAAGTACTTTGGTCGGTACACAATCAACTTATTTTCTTTCCAGTGGTAACACCTATCCTGCAATTGCGATGCCTTGGGGAATGAACTTTTGGAGTCCTCAGACCGGGAAAATGGGGGATGGTTGGATGTATACGTATACAGCTGAAAAAATCAGAGGATTTAAGCAGACGCATCAACCTTCACCCTGGATGAACGATTATGGGCAATTCAGTGTCATGCCCATGGTGGGAAAACCTACTTTTGATGAAAATAAAAGAGCAAGTTATTTTTCACATAAAGCGGAGATCGCAAAACCACATTATTATTCGGTGTATTTAGCCGATTATGATACACAGGTAGAGATTACACCAACAGCAAGGGCTGCTTATTTCCGTTTTACTTTTCCCAAGACGGATTCTGCATTTATACTGATTGATGCTTTTGATAAAGGATCTTTTGTAGAGGTTATCCCGGAACAGCGGAAGATTATTGGCTATTCTACTAAAAATAGTGGTGGTGTACCGGATAATTTCAAAAATTACTTTGTCTTAGAGTTCGATCGTTCATTTACTGATATTTCCACATTTGCAGATTCTGTCTTACAGAATGGACGGTTAAAAGTTAAAGCAGAGCATGTCGGTGCAATTATTGGTTTGCAGACTAAAAGTAGAGGAGATCAGGTTTTGGTTAAAGTCGCTTCTTCCTTTATTTCGCATGATCAGGCTAATCTGAATTTGAAAGAGTTGGATGGGCTCAGTTTCGATCAGACCGTTGAAAAAGGTGCTTCAATATGGAATAAAGAACTAGGAAAGCTGGAGATAGAAGGGGGGACAATAGACCAAATACGGACTTTCTATTCTTGTCTATATCGTTCTTTGCTTTTTCCAAGAATGTTCTACGAGTACGATGCAACGGGTAAAGTAATGCATTATTCTCCCTATAATGGAGAAGTGCTGCCTGGTTATCTGTTTACGGATACCGGTTTTTGGGACACATTCAGAGCCTTATTCCCTTTTCTGAACCTGATGTATCCTGAGATGAGCCTAAAGATGCAGGAGGGACTTGCAAACGCCTACCGTGAGGGAGGTTGGTTGCCTGAATGGGCTAGTCCAGGTTATCGTGATATTATGGTAGGTAATAATTCTGTTTCCGTGGTGGCAGATGCCTGGATAAAAGGAGTACGTTCTAAAGATATAGCGGTTTTATTTGAAGCGGTAAAGAAAGGTTCGATGAATGCGGGACCTATTACTGCCGTAGGACGTGCAGGTGCGAATTATTACAATACGTTGGGCTATGTTCCATATGATGTGAAAATTCATGAAAATGTAGCACGAAGCTTGGAGTATGCTTATGACGATTTTTCGATTTACCAATTGGCAAAATCTTTGAATAAGGGAAAGGAAGAGGTGGATTTTTACAAACAGCGATCTTTTAACTACAAGAATCTTTTCGATCCTGAATCGGGATTGATGCGCGGAAAGAATCAGGATGGTAATTTTCAACAACCTTTCAATCCCTTCAAATGGGGTGACGCCTTTACTGAAGGAAATAGTTGGCACTACAGTTGGTCTGTTTTTCAGGATTTTGAAGGGTTAGCTCGGTTGTCGGGAGGACATAAGGCTTTGGAAGCAAAATTGGATTCTGTTTTTATATTGCCACCTGTTTTTGATGATTCCTATTATGGTTTTCCAATCCACGAAATAAGGGAGATGCAGATTGCCAATATGGGACAGTATGCACACGGTAACCAGCCAATACAGCATATGCCTTATGTATATAATTATGTGGCAGCACCTTGGAAAGCACAGTATTGGGTGAGGGAGACAATGAATAGGATGTATACTCCTAATCCGGATGGTTACTGTGGGGATGAGGATAATGGACAGACGTCGGCCTGGTATGTTTTTTCGGCATTGGGATTCTATCCGGTGACTCCTGCTACGGATGAATATATCGTTGGTACGCCACTTTTTGATAAGGTAACATTACATTTCGAAAATGGAAAGAAACTGGTTATCCAAGCGGAGAACAATAGTCTTACGAATCGGTATATTAAATCGATGACGGTCAATGGTAAAGCTTCTACTAAAAATTATCTTAATCATAGTGAGTTGATCAAAGGAGGGAAAATTAACTTTTCGATGGACAGTATGCCGAATAAGAAGCGAGGAATCACTGTTGAAGACTTGCCTTTCTCTTTAAGCAAGTGATTTATTTTGTTTTGACACGGTGTTTTTGATATCTAGCGGGGTGTCGTATTATTTGTTCTTATTGTGCAGATGTTATAGGAGTCTAATATTGAAGGAGGGATATTATAGGAATTGAGTGTGAAAATGAGAAGAAATTATTACATTAGCTCTGTTCCCTTATTAGGGATTTGGTAAATTTATTGCATTGAATAATTAATAGGAGATATGGGATTGAAGACATGAGATTTGAGGCGAATACACCGTCTGATATCTCAGCTCTAAAATCTAATATCTCTCATCTAAATACTATAAAAAATGAAATTAATACGTTACGGCGAGTCCGGTAAAGAAAAAATAGGGGTTCAGATTAATGGAATAAACTATGATACCACCGCTTTTGGTGGCGATTATGACGAGCGCTTCTTTGCGGAAAATGGTTTGGATAGGTTGGAAAAGTTTGTTAAAGCTAACGCGGGACAGCTTACGGAAATCCCCAAAGATAGCCGGCTTGGTGCTCCGTTTGGTCGACCGTCAAAGATTGTTTGTATTGGACTAAACTATAGAGATCATGCGGAAGAAACGGGTGCTGCTATTCCTGCCGAACCTATTATATTCATGAAATCCACTACGGCGCTTGTTGGTCCCAATGACCAGGTAGTTATTCCTAAAAACTCGGTTAAGACAGATTGGGAAGTTGAGTTTGGAATTGTAATCGGCAAGAAGGCTACGTATGTGGAAGAATCGGAAGCATTGGAATATGTGGCAGGTTACGTGTTGCACAATGATGTTTCTGAACGCGAATTTCAGATTGAGCGAGGTGGAACATGGGACAAAGGAAAAGGTTGTGATACTTTTGCTCCTATGGGACCGGTATTGACTACAAAAGATGAGGTTCCGGATATCAATAACGTCCGTCTATGGCTTAAAGTCAATGGCAAGACGTATCAGGATGGTAATACGAAGAACTTGATTTTTTCGGTGGAACACGTAGTATCCTATGTTTCTCAGTTCATGACTTTGTTGCCTGGTGATGTTATTTCCACAGGAACACCTGCGGGAGTAGGATTGGGTTTTAATCCTCCAATATATCTAAAAGAAGGAGATGTGATTGAGCTAGGTGCAGATTATCTAGGTGAGCAGCGGCAAGAGGTTATTGCTTGGCGTAGCTAACAGAGTATTTTAAGACTGATTTGTTTTAGTAGAAATAGAATATGCGTATAGATTCCCATCAGCATTTTTGGTTATTTGATCCTGCTAAAGATACTTGGATTACTGACGAAAAGAAAGTAATCCAACGCAGTTTCTTGCCTAACGATATTTCAAAGACTCTTAAGGATAATTGCTTAGATGGAGCTGTTTTGGTACAGGCTCGTCAATCTTTCCAGGAAACCGAGTTCTTGGTTGAGTTGGCTGAAGCTTATAAGATGGTAAAGGCGGTTATAGGGTGGATTGATTTAGGTGCTGAAGATATTGATTTGCAGCTGTCGAAGCTATCTAGTGTTCCCATCGTGAAAGGTTTTAGGCATCCAATCGAAAAGGAGCTTGATGCCGATTTTTTGATACGGCCTGATATTCAGAGAGGAATTATAGCGCTTACAAAGTATAACTATACTTTTGATTTACTGATACATTCTAGACATTATGCAAGTACTTTGGAATGTGTTGCAGCTAATCCTAATCAAGCTTTTATGTTGAACCACATGGCTATACCTGTTGACGGAGAAGTCAGATTTTACGAGTGGAGTAACTTTATAAAAGCGCTGTCCCTATTCCCCAATGTGTATTGCAAGGTTTCCCGTCTGATGACTCGAATGATTGCAGGCAATAGGTCTGTAGATGCTTTATTGCCTTATTTCAATCATGTTGCGTCTTGCTTTGGGACAAAGCGTCTATGCTTCGGCTCAGATTGGCCGGTTAGTTTGCTTGCTGCTAGCTATGATGAAGTACTACATTTAGCAGAAGTTTGTTTAGAAGGGAGAAATGATGTTGAGCGAGCTGATTTCTGGGGGAATAATGCTGTCCGATTTTATAATATAACGTAATACGATAAGTTGTCACTTCTTAAGTGATAACGTATGGACTCAGCTAGTTCTCGAGAGAAAGTTCCAAACGGATTTCTTTCTCCGTTCTACTTCTTTTCTATCGTGAATGAGTTCATGTGCGAGTTTGTCGATGACCAACTCATTTTCACTGATTACTTTATCGGATAAGGCTACTATTTTTTGGATATTGGATTTGCTCGCTGCATCCATTCCGGGGTCGATAGAGGAGAGGTTGGTCGGCTCTATGCGTATATAGTTGCCTGCTCGGTTTACGGAGCGGAAGAGTTGTTTGATAAAGTAGTCATTACTCTCCGACGAGCTTGAGGTCATAATATCCACTAAAGCGGGACCGATGGATATGGCCCACTTTTTCTTGAAATCTTCATAGTTGTAGGCATTTTTGGTGATTCCTGTTCCCAATGAAAGGATGTGTATGTCATTTATACTGAATGTATTGAAGTTTTTTAGTACTTCGATAAGTGCAGATATTGCTGGGTTGTGTGCGAATAGTCCTCCATCTACAAGCACATAACGGGTGTTGGCGAGGGAGAATATCTCAGCTACTGAAAAGAAAGTTGGCGCTGCAGAGGTAGCTCTACATACATCTCGCAAGTAAAAGTCTCTTGTGTCTCCATGGCTTATAGCTTTCTGTTGTCTAAAAAGATGGTTTTTGCGAAGCTCGATATTGTATGCTGTTATGATGCAAGGTTTGATGAGTTCGCTGAGTTTGGTGTCTCCAAAATAATCCGCGAGTATTTTTTCGATGACTTCCTCATTATATATCTCACTGACTAAACCAAATTTGCTTAAGAACTTTCTCCACTTACTGGCCGAAAATATGCTTTCTCCATGTTCGAGGTAGATGTCCAATGCTTCCCGAGCAGAGTATTTTGGCTTATTGGGATCCTGTTCAGAAGGGAATAGTAGAATGGATGTTAATATTCCGCCGGTACTGGTCCCTGAGAAAAAGTCGAAGTATTCCGATATATGGGTTTGGGGATTTCCACTGATTTCTTTTAATCTGTCTTCAAGAGCGACTATCAGCATACCGGGTATGATTCCCCGTATTCCGCCCCCATCAATAGAAAGTATTCGCTTCATTGTTCTTTATTGGCTTGAAGCTAAAATAGCGAATTAGTTGCGGAAAAACAAGGTGGGGCTAATTCATTACCCCTTGACCTGTTTGTGTTTCTACGATATCTTTTTGTGCAATCAATGTTGTCGGTTTCGCTTTTAATACTTTTGATTGAGCCAGATATGTTTTGTTGTCTGCATAGATAAAGAGCATTGTTCCGTCTTTGATGGTATTTATGATCGGCTTGGCAACATCTCTTGGTAGCGCTGGGCATCCGTAGCTACGTCCTAATCTACCCGTAGAGTTGATGATAGATTGGCTACAGTAGTCAGCTCCATGCACGACTACGGCCCTAGGTTTAGCCTGATCGTTGATTCCTTTTTCCAGTCCGTCAAGAACCAATGAATAACCATTTCCTCCTTGATAAGTATTTACTGTTTTGTAAAATCCAAGTGAGCTCTGGTGCGATCCATGTTCGTTAGAAAAGGAGTTCGCATATTTTTCGCCACTATTTCTCCCGTGAGATACAATGGTATGAAAGATCATTTTTTTGTTTTTTAAATCAATTACAGCCATTCGTTTTTCCGTAGAGGGTAGGGAAAAATCGATGACGGTGATGATGTCCTTATTTTTAAAGGACATGTTGTAATACCCGTTCATGGCCATTTCGAATGCTTCAAACTTGAGTTTTCCTTCCAGGGCTATTTCTTTGTAGAGCTTTGCTATGGAGGACTCACTTTCGTCTTCCTTTAGTGAGTCTACATGTTGCGCTGTAGGGATAGTTTGAGGTTTAAGTTGATTAGGTTTGCTGAATATGGCATAAAAGCCCGCAAGTGAGGTTAAACCTATAATAGCTATTGTTTTTTTCATATGTGTCTCCCTTGTTCCTTATCTGTCATATGGAATACTCATGAGTGTTTTTGCTTAGCGCTAAACATGAGTATTTCATATACACACATTTTCCTTCCGCATACAAAGGTCGTTACCAATGTGTTATAAAAATGTTAAGAAATGTTAATTCTTTTCGATAGGATTAATTGATGACAATTACGAGTGATGAAAAGGGCTTTATCCAGTCGTAAACGAACTTGGCATGGGATGATGCATTTCGTACACACATATGCGAACGAGGAGTGGTACCTAATGTCCAGCTGTATTCTATAATTTTCGCTTTTGGATCATTTGTGGGTACTCCATGTATATATGCACCGTTGGTAAATCTACTAGCCCAAGGGGCGTAGCCTGCTATATTGGTTGTCCCATCAGCGTAATAGAACATTTTTGGTTTTTGTTCCTGAAGCAAATACATCCCGACAGGAGTCTCCATACCATAGGGAGGATTATGTTTGCCTGTTGTGGAGGGGTTCATGCTCCGTATAATCCAATTATTGTCCTTGTGTTCCAATGCGCATATATTTTGATTGGTCACATCGACTACAACGATATGTTTGAAGGAAGCAGTATCACCAATGGCTTTGATATAGCGTTTGGGAATATCCCATTCGCCTTCAATATTGGTAAGACCTTTTATACGTACCATATTTAACGTGTCACTTGATAGCAATTTGACAAGAGACCCATCTCTTCCATATATGGTTGGGACTTTGGTTTCGCCAACCTTATAGAGTGGAGCAGACTGATAGCGCTCTGTTCCGAGTGTGTCTGATACTCTTTTATAGGCATTCCGTTTGAAGTTCGCTACTGTTGGAGCTTCTCCATTTTTATGCTTATAGTTTGCCACTAGACCATAGTTATTGTGTTCCCGTTGGAAGTTTTCGATATATGCCAGCCTCTCTTTGATTTTGTCCCATTGGAATACGCGGAATGTATCTTTGTATTTGTACCTGTCTTCCAAGGTATATTTATCATATATCAATTCTTTGGTGAGTGTGATATCTGCTGCGGTCCGAGGGCGCATTTTCTCTTTTTCCTCTTCAGCTTTTTTTACTTGAGCAATGCTATCTATTTTTATTTTTTCTTTATCTACTGTTTGAGGTGATGCCTTGCGGTCACAGGAGTACAACAATGCTAGCGCAATGATAAAGACCATAAAACTGTTAGCGCGGCTTATGCTACGTAAATATTTCATATA
>JBEBQJ010000039.1:0-31504 GCA_040395455.1 Sphingobacterium yanglingense
ATGCATTTTTAGTTTCTCCAAATGTGTACCCACAGACTTTGGATGTATTAAAGACACGCGCAGTACCATTTGGTGTGGAGATACGCATTGCTGAAATCAATGAATCTAATCTTTCTGAGGACGTGTTCGCTGCTTTTATTCAATATCCAGCAGCGGATGGAACTGTAACGGATTATAAGAACTTTACAGAGGCAGCTCATACTAAGAATATTACGGTATGTGTGGCGGCTGATTTAATGTCTCTAGCACTATTGACGCCTCCAGGCGAATGGGGAGCCGATGTTGTAGTGGGTAATTCACAACGCTTTGGTGTGCCTATGGGATTCGGTGGGCCACATGCGGCTTTTTTCGCGACGAAAGATGCCTATAAGCGGAATATTCCAGGTCGTATCATCGGTGTTACTTCTGATTCGAATGGTGGTTATGCACTTCGTATGGCGCTACAGACTCGTGAGCAACACATACGTCGTGATAAAGCATCTTCTAATATTTGTACAGCGCAAGCTTTATTGGCTATTATGGCTTCATTTTATGCCGTGTACCATGGACCAGAAGGTATAAAAAATATTGCTTCCCGTATTAATGATTTAACAAAATTAGCTGATAAAGCAATCCAGTCATTGGGTTATGAGCAGTTGAATACAACGTATTTTGATACATTACGTTTCAACGTAGGTAAAGAAGTTGGCGGGTTGAAATCAGAGGCGTTGAACCACGAGTTGAACTTCTATTACAACGAGGGTATTGTCGGTATCTCTATCGATGAGACAACTACATTTGCTGATATACAGACTATTGTTAAGGTTTTTGCAAAAGTAAAAGGAAAGCATCAAAGTGATGTTGAGTTAGAGACTCTTGTAGACTCTTTGTCTAGTTCTATTCCTTCCGCCTTAGAGCGTTCTTCAACTTACTTGACACATCCTATCTTTAATAGTTACCGTTCGGAGCATGAGATGCTGCGTTATATTAAATCATTGGAAGCAAAAGATTTGTCTCTTTGTCATTCAATGATTCCATTGGGGTCCTGTACGATGAAGTTGAATGCAACAACAGAGATGGTTCCGGTTACTTGGGCTCGTTTTGGTGGTTTGCATCCTTTCGCGCCAGCTGATCAGACTTCAGGGTATATGCAGCTGATTAACGAGTTGAATGACTGGTTGAGCGAGATTACAGGTTTTGCAAAAATGTCTTTCCAGCCGAATTCTGGTGCACAGGGTGAATATGCAGGTCTGATGGTTATCGACGCATATCAGAAAAGCAGAGGTGAAGGACACCGTAATATCTGTTTGATTCCAGCTTCGGCACATGGCACTAACCCTGCGTCAGCTTCGATGGCGGGACTAAAGGTCGTCGTTGTTAAAACCGACGAAAGAGGAAATATTGATGTAGCGGACTTGAAGGCAAAAGCAGAAGAGCATGCTGCAAACCTTAACTCATTAATGGTTACCTATCCATCTACGCACGGAGTATTTGAAGAAACAATCATTGAAATCTGTAATATTATTCATGAGAATGGTGGACAGGTGTATATGGATGGTGCCAATATGAATGCGCAGGTAGGGCTTACTAGTCCAGGACTGATTGGAGCTGATGTATGTCACTTGAATCTACACAAGACATTCTGTATTCCTCACGGCGGTGGAGGTCCAGGTATGGGACCAATTGGAGTAGCAGCACATCTAGTGCCGTTCCTGCCTAGCCATAAAGTTGTTGAGGTGTCGGGAGCGGAAGGTATTTCTGCCGTTTCTGCAGCACCATTTGGCTCTGCGTCTATTCTTTTGATCTCACATGGCTATATTGCTATGATGGGTAGCGAGGGGCTGACTACGGCAACGAAAACAGCGATCTTAAATGCAAACTATATTAAAGCACGTCTTGAAGGGCATTACCCAGTATTGTACGCTGGAGCGAATGGACGTTGTGCACACGAAATGATTTTGGATTGCCGTGGATTTAAAAACGTAGGAATCGAGGTGGCTGATATCGCAAAACGTTTGATGGATTATGGTTTCCACGCGCCTACAGTATCATTCCCTGTTGCTGGTACGTTAATGGTGGAGCCTACAGAGTCGGAGTCTAAGCCAGAACTGGATAGATTCTGTGATGCGCTGATTGCTATCCGCCAGGAAATTGCGGCGGTAGAGGCAGGTGAGGTGGATCAAACAGATAACGTGTTGAAGAATGCCCCACACACTGCTGCGGTGGTAATTGATGACGAGTGGAATAGGTCTTACTCGCGTCAGACAGCAGCATATCCGCTTCCTTATTTGAAGGTAAACAAATTTTGGCCTTCGGTAGGACGAGTAAATGAGTCACAAGGAGACAGAACGTTAATCTGTTCTTGTCCTTCTATTGAAGAATACGCAGAAGCGTAAATCTTCTCTTCATAAATAATTAGGAGCCGCACCATTTATGGTGCGGCTTTTTTTGTTTGTTGAGTTTTATTGCAATCATATACTCATAAGCATTAATAAAGTGGCTGAAAGGCTACAAAATAGAAGTTTTTTCAAAATAATGTTTCGTAACTATCTATGTTTGAGTATTACTTTTGTCGCTTGTTGCGTATAGTTAGCTATGCAATCAATGTGGCGTTAATGCTGTTTTATGGAAACTAAATACTTCTTTGGTGAAAAAGAACGGAGCTAAAAGTGATACTTTGTTGGCAGAAGAGCAGTGTGTAGAGTTAGTGCGGAGTCTAGATTATAATCAATTATTTTAAGTTTTGAAATACGATAAACACATCAAAGAAGGAGCGATACGCGATATTTTAGAGGGAAGGCTTCTTATTGATGAAGCAATGGTAAAATACGGCATCCTGTCGGCTGTAACTATCAAGAAATGGCTTAGACAAGCGATAGGTAAATAGCCTAGAATTTACAAACAATAATATTTTAAAAAACGCATCAATATAATGATACGTTTTTTTTTGAATTAAGTTACTTCCTAACTTAGTGACAATGTAAGTAAAATTACATCTACCGTAGCTGTAAATACAGCTAACTATGAAAAAGTCCATTACTGATTATCTCCCTGTTGGATAGGGGGTAATCAAATGTTCTGATTTCTTGTTGGATTAAAAATGATAGGAGAGATCTGGTTCTCGTCAAGATAGACTTTAATATGCTTTTAAAGCTAGGAGAGGAAGATTTGTATCGCAAGGTGGATGTTTTTTGGATTGCTTATAGGATTACCAAACTACTTTGTTTCTAGAATTAGGAAATTATGAATATTAAAAACCTCGCGTTAACCGGTGCTTTTATTGCGCTTGTATGTGGAGCTGTTGCACAAGAAAAACTGTCCGATGGAACAGATAATCGAAACTTGGCGATTAGTCAAAATGCTATTTTGGAATTAGCAAGTAGAAATAAGGGGCTCCTCCATACCAGAGTGGCTTTGGAATCGACTGCTAAAGCAGAACCTATGGGATATCATGTCGCTGGTCTTATGGTATATAATACGCAGACGAAGAATGATGTTGTTCCTGGAATATACTATAACGACGGAACAAAGTGGGTGCTGGCATCAGGAGGAAAAGCTACTAGTATTTCATATAATCCCGAAACATACGAAGTCTCTTTTATAGATATTAATGGTAATCCAGTAAAACTGGATTTTAGGAAGATTGTGCAAAGTAATCAGACGATTACTACTTTGGTTGATAATAAAAATGGCACCTATGTGTACACTTCGGAATCTGGGGTACAAACGATAATAGACGTAACAGCTGATGTAACAAACACTTTCGAACAAATTATCAATAATGAAAAGGTCAAGAGTGAGTTTATCACATTGATAAAAAATACGGGAGGAAATGTATTCTATAAAGACGAGAAGTTTACCTTTCTGACCAAAGATGGTGAAGTTGAGGAGATTTTGTTAAAAGAATTAGTGGAGTCTAACGAGACGCTGACTGTTCTTAGCTACCTGCCTAACTCCAACCAGTTGACCTATCAGGACGAAAAGGGTGTACCCTATACATTCGATTTAGGTGTCGGTTCGCTGGCTTACAATGAGAAGACGAATGTGCTGACCTATGTTGATTCAAAAGGGAAGGCAACTAATCTTATCTTGAACAAGACGGATCTAGCGTATAACCCTGATAAAAACACCTTGGATTACACGAATTCCAATGGTATTGTTCAGTCGATTACATTGGCTGATATAGTGCAAAAGAACGAGACGCTGACTGTTCTTAGCTACCTGCCTAACTCCAACCAGTTGACCTATCAGGACGAAAAGGGTGTACCCTATACATTCGATTTAGGTGTCGGTTCGCTGGCTTACAATGAGAAGACGAATGTGCTGACCTATGTTGATTCAAAAGGGAAGGCAACTAATCTTATCTTGAACAAGACGGATCTAGCGTATAACCCTGATAAAAACACCTTGGATTACACGAATTCCAATGGTATTGTTCAGTCGATTACATTGGCTGATATGGTGCATAAGAACGAGACCTTGACCATTTTAGATTACCTTCCTGGTTCCAATCAGTTGACCTATCAGGACGAGAAGGGGGTACCCCGCATGTTTGATTTAGGTACGGGTTCGCTGGCTTACGATGAAGAGACGAATGCGTTGAGCTATGTTGATGCGAAAGGGAAAGCAACCAAGCTTGCGCTTAATAAGACAAGTCTAGGATACAACACCGATAAGAATACCTTGGACTACACGAATTCCAATGGTATTGTTCAGTCGATTACATTGGCTGATATGGTGCATAAGAACGAGACCTTGACCATTTTAGATTACCTTCCTGGTTCCAATCAGTTGACCTATCAGGACGAGAAGGGGGTACCCCGCATGTTTGATTTAGGTACGGGTTCGCTGGCTTACGATGAAGAGACGAATGCGTTGAGCTATGTTGATGCGAAAGGGAAAGCAACCAAGCTTGCGCTTAATAAGACAAGTCTCGAGTATGACCCAAGTGAAAATCAACTGAAATATATGAGCTCTAGTGGTCGCCTTCAATTAGTTTCTTTGCCAAATGAAACCGTCACTACGTTAAAGCAAGATGCTTTGGGGCTTAAATATAAAAATGAAAAGGATGCAGAGGTTACAGCCAAGATTGTCAGTGCAAATGAGAAAAACATCATCAAAGTAGATGTGGACTTTGGAGCATTGTTAACCGCTCAGGAAATACAGTTTAATCAAGAAAAAGCAATAGTATCGGCAGGAACAGGTGTTAAAGTCGATAGCAGGGTAAAAGGGAACGAAGTCGAATACACTGTCAGTATTGCGGAGGATGTAATCAAGGAATTAAAAGCGGCCATGCCGAAGTTTTTTTACATGCCTTCGATTGTTATGCCTACGTCTGAAGACCAAATCACAGATGAATCGATTATAACAGAAAGTGGGGGCGTGTTTACAGTAAGGTTATACGATAGCTATAAAAAACAGTTCAGTCTGTCAGACCGATCTTCCAGTGTGTCCAGCCCAAATGTTACGACAACTTTGCCCATACTGCCAGCGACCGAGTTGGATTATTATGTTACCTTTTATGATAAGACTGTTTTTACCGAAGTTAAACTATTACAGGATGGTATCTTGACTTATAAAATTGCTTCTGATGCAGACGTAACTTTAGGGTCGTTTATGAATGTTGTATTTGCCGTAAAACCATAAGTGTCATGACTAAGGCTATGTTGAGAGGCAATGCGGTTTTTACGCTGTTTTTTTTCGTCCTACTCGCTCCTCAAGCGGTAAAGGCACAGTGTTATCCAGAGAACATAATCAAAGCATCGGTTGCGCAAGGAGGAGAAAGTTCTAATAGAGATAAAGTGTTATGGTTAAATTGGGGAGGACAGGGCAAAGCGGATTTTCCATATGGCAAAGCGGGAGAACCTCTTCACGTCGGTGCTATCTCAAGAGCGTCGATTCCTTTAGGCGATGGGAAATACCTCTGTATAGAGGCTGAGATTACAGAGATAAAGAATACGAGTGGTAGTGCGGCAGAGGATAGGGCGATAGAATCTTATATTCCAGGAACCTATGTCGGTAATGGTATAGATTCGGGAGATTTTTTAGATATTTTGTATAATATCGGCGGGTCGAGGACGCTAGGCAATGAAGCGTTGAATCAAATGGTCTCTGGTATTAGGAATACAAACCCAGGCGGAGGGGCGATAATAACGATTACTTGTAAGGCTACAATAGAAGGAATGCCCATCCGGTTGCCTGGTATGGTAGTCGCTGATGCTGAATCATTGGCCGGGTCAATGGACAGTAAAGGTAATCCTGAAAGAGAATACATCTATGCCGAGGCATTTGGAAGTTGGCATGTTGTCGAGGTACAAAAGAACCTTAATGCTGGCTCTTATAATATTCGGAAAGAAAACAATCCTGATGGTAGCCAGACCATCAAGTTTTTAGGTGGGAACGATAAAAAAACTGGGGCGGTGGCCTTTTTGGCTTTTAATGAGCAGGCATATGAAAAGGGAAGTCTATCCGTATCCTTTAAAGCGACTTTAAAAGGAGGAGGGTTGACAGCTCTAGCTTTAGGTTTGTTAAAGCCCTCCATAGATTTAGGTGATGCTCCGGCTTCTTATGGTAGTCCAATACATCTTTTGCAAAATCTTGCCTTTACGAACGATTATATCGTTTCTGTACCATCTTCCGCGACGAATAAGGAGAAGGTCGACAAGACTGTAGATATCAATACTAAGGACTATGAAGCAGGAGTGTTGGAAATGACCAAAGGAAGCTATTTGGGCTCAACTCCCCCTGATGGAGATAATGGGGCTATGTTTTCCAAAGATGCCTTGGGAGATGATAAGAGTCCTATCGAAAACCCATCGCTTAATGAAGAGGATGCGTGGCCTGAAAAATATAGACGGTTTTCATATAAACAGTACTATATGCCTGGGAATGTAATCAAAGCTCAAATACCCTATAAAGGCGGCAAAAAAAGGAGTCGTGTTGTTGGGTGGATAGATTTTAATCTTAACGGCTGGTTCGATGATAACGAACGTGCGGTAGGTGTGATATCGGAAAATGGGGCTGGAGAGGTCGTGTTGGAGTGGGAAGTTCCGGCATTGCGCAAACCGTATAGTACTTATGTGCGTTTACGTTACTTTGATGTCTCCGAGGGAGAGATAAATAGCCCTGTGGATAATGTGAATTTTGGAGAGGTAGAAGACCATCGTATATATATACTTGGCCCGACGTTAATTAATCCGAGTATTCCCAGCAAAACAAAGAGATAAATATGATGAAGTCAGTTTTTGTCTATGCTAGTCTATTGTTGTCCCTTTGTAATCTTTATGGACAGGATGGGGCGGGGAGTGTATTATATAGCAATGGACAATCGGTTTTGACCGAAAAGCAATTTAAAGCTGTGTATGCCGAATCTTTATTCCTAGGTTCTGGAGCTGTGTGGCAGATAGATGGGCAGCTTGATTTATATGTCAAGAATATTTGGATTGCGCCCAGCGCAAAGATTTCGGGAAAAGGGACCGTAAATATTCATAGTCCTGGGAAAAACCCTTTTTACAACAATTGGGGAAGGCAATCAACTCATATTGATGCCAATGGAGGTAATTATATTGATGTCAACATTGTGTTGTTAAATGAAGAAGGATTGTGTCTCACCGATATTGTAGTAGGGAATTTTGAGGGGACGTCGTCTAGCGCTGAAAAAAAAGTTGGAGCTTCGTTGAGATTGTCAAAGGCGATCAATCTTGCGGTAGATGGGGCTAATATATTTCTAGGGGGGAATGATTTGGAGCTAGGAGAAGATGGTGCAATATTGAACCATAATTATAAGCGGTTTGTAGTGACGGATAATCCAAATTCAGGGCACCTAGTTAAAAAAATGGATGGGAGAAGCACGGACTTTATATTTCCTGTTGGTAAGCAGAAAGGGGATTATACGCCAGCATTATTGAGGCCATCAGTATTAAATAGTAAATTATATGTGTCAGTGACCGATTATCTATCCTCAGGACTACATTTTGAAGATGAAGAAATAGGTATGGATAGGGTCTGGAATATATTTGCAGACCAAGCTATGCTCATGGATTATACGCTAATACATCAAGTCTTATCGAATGGCACGGCTTATATTGACCCAGTAGCACAGGTCATGCAATATGTTGCTGAAGGAAATTGGATTGGAGACGTGACCTACTTTAACGACAAGGGGGAGCAAGCTAGGCATACCCGAAAAGCGATAGAGACAAAAGCGGGAGATATGTTGTCGGGAACCTGGTTCACGAAAATGTCGAATACTCCCCCCGTAGCAAAGGACGACTATGCAATGGTGGTGTATGGACAGAAAAAAGCTATCCATGTCTTAGAAAATGATAAGCCAGGCTCATCACCGATTTTGACAAACAGTATCAGAATTGTTTCTCCTCCCCAAAATAGCACGGTTTATGTGTTCAACGGGGCTTTGATCTGCGAAGCGGATAGGGAGTTTGTTGGCAACGATGAGCTCGAATACGAGATTACAGATAGGAATGGATTGACAGTAAGAGCAAAAGTCTATTTGAAGATAGTGCCTCGAGATTTATATATACCTAATGTATTTACACCTAATGAAGACGGCAAAAACGATAATTATGTAATCTCGGGAATGGAGGGATATGATAGAGTGAAACTAGTTATTGTCGATCGATTTGGGTATGAATTGTTCAGGGCAGAGAATTATAAGAACGAATGGACTGGGGGAGGTCTTAAAGAAGGAACTTATTATTATAATGTTACGGCATTTAGAGGTGTGGATTCGAGATTATATAAAGGTACAGTGCTAATCAAGAGAAAGTAGTAGCTAAGACCCTGTCTGTACTATATAGGCAGAAGCTTTCTTAGAAAATTTAAGTAGGTTTGCACTATGGAAAAGGGTAAACTTTATTTAATTCCGGTTCCTTTGGCAGAAGGAGCAGAAACAGCTTCGTATACGCCATTGCATCGGGATGTGGTTGCTAAAATAACAGAATATATTGTCGAAAATGAAAAGACTGCCCGTAAATTTTTAAAGACCGCAGGCCTATCCGTTCCTCAGAGCCAACTTGTTATTCATGACTTTGGCAAGCATGTGCGAGAAAGGATGGATTATAATCTCGTTTTTGCAAATGTGCTCAAGGGCAACGACATTGGCCTAATGTCAGAGGCTGGGTGCCCTGGCGTTGCAGACCCCGGGGCAGATATCGTAGCAGAAGCGCATCGACGTAACATACAGGTTGTTCCTCTCGTGGGGCCAAGTTCAATCCTATTGGCTTTGATGGCATCGGGATTTAATGGACAGAAATTCACATTCCATGGGTATTTGCCTATTGATAAAGACGACAGAAGCCGAAAAATAAAAGAATTGGAGGCGCAGAGTCGGAGAGAAAAAATAACCCAAATATTTATTGAGACCCCGTTTCGTAATAATCAGCTTTTGAATGAATTGCTGAAAGTGTGCAAGTCTGATACAAACCTTTGTATCGCTTCAAATTTAACGGCAGCAGCGGAAACCATAACCACTAAGACTATAGCAAACTGGAAATCGCGGTCAGTTGACTTGCACAAGATACCCGCAATATTTTTATTATTTGCTTAACTCTTTGTATTTTTAAATTTAGAATTAAAGACTTCGAACACGGCCAATTGAAGACAAGAAGTTTCGATTGACGAATGGAATACTGATAAAAAATAATAAATGGAAGAATTCTTAAAGAGCCCAGATTTTCAAAAGCTCGTTCCTTACATGATACTAGCTTTCTGCATTCAGATAGTGATTTGGTTGCTGTTCGCCAATACGGTAAGAACCACGTTGAAATTAATTAAGGAAGAGAACAGATGTATTTTGCCAAATCAAGCATGGCTTGTTGCCTTACCATTTTTAAATATTTACTGGAATTTTGTGGTGGTCCGTAGGCTTACAGATTCGTTAAACAATGAATTCTATGACCGGCAGGTTGCGGTAGAGGAAAATCCAACACAGAAGCAGGGGTATATGTATGCAGGTGGATATATGGTGAGCAATATACCTTTGCCTGTATTTGTAGGTTTTATCGCTTCCATAATTGCATTTGTGGGGTTTATACTGTACTGGTTTAAGGTGTATGAGTATAAAAAAATATTGCGACAGCCCTTTGAATATCGAGATGTGGCAAAGGATGTAAAGCAAGACATTGACGAAGAATATCTATAAAAACGGAGACATATGAAGGTAAAAGAAATAACACGCTATCTTGAACAGATAGCTCCCTTGTCTTATCAAGAATCCTACGACAACTCAGGGCTGATTGTTGGTCATCCTGATGATGAAGTCAAAAAGGCTTTGATATCCTTAGACTGTACAGAGGTTGTTGTAGATGAGGCAATCGCTAAGGGATGTGATTTGATTATTTCGCACCATCCGATAGTTTTTAAAGGATTGAAAAGGTTCAACGGTAGAAACTATGTGGAACGGACAGTCATGAAGGCTATCAAAAACAACATTGCATTATATGCTATCCATACTAATTTAGATAATGTTGCTGGTGGGGTGAATTCAAAGATTGCTGAGAAATTAGGGTTGATCAACCAAGCTATACTGAGCCCTAAATCAGGATTGTTGAAGAAACTTGTGGTCTATGTTCCGAGAGTAAATGTCGAAGAGGTGCGACGGGCGCTCTTTGATGCAGGAGCAGGTAGTATCGGGGATTATGACCAGTGCAGTTATAATACTGCAGGTTACGGTACTTTTCGTCCCTTAAGCGGAGCAAATCCGACTATTGGTACCGTTGGGACACAAGAGCGTGTGGAAGAAACAAAGATTGAGGTTGTTTTTCCAGCTCCACTTGAACGGCAGATTGTGGTGGCGATGCTGGCCGTACATCCTTATGAAGAAGTTGCTTACCATATTGTCCGTATCGAAAATAGTTTGCAACAGGTGGGAGCAGGAGTAATAGGGAACCTGCCAGAGCCAATGGAAGTATCGAGTATACTACGATACCTAAAAGAACGGCTTAGTTTGAATGTGATTAGGCATACCGAACTATTAAGCAAGCCAATAGAAAGGATAGCAGTCTGTGGTGGAGCAGGAGGCTTTCTATTAGCAGAAGCAAAACGCTCTGGAGCAGATCTTTTTGTGACTGCTGATTATAAGTACCATGAGTTTTTTGATGCTGAAGGAGACTTGGTGATAGCTGATATCGGCCATTTCGAATCAGAACAATTCACACAAGAATTATTGTTAGAGATTATTCAGAAAAAATTTGTTAACTTTGCTGTTCTATTGACAGAAATAGACACAAATCCAATAAAATACTACAGTTAATGGAACAAACCGTAGAACAAAAACTAAAAGCATTGTGGGCATTGCAATCGATCCACACAAAGATAGATAAGATTCGTCAAGTACGTGGCGAGCTACCTATAGAGGTTGCTGACTTAGAAGACGAAATGGCGGGCTTAGAAACTCGTCTTGAAAAGATTCGTGTTGAATTGGATGACTTGGAAGACTCAATCGTTAAGCGTAAAAATATGATTAAAGATTCGCAATCTGCAATCAAAAAATACGAAGGACAATTGAATGAAGTAAAGAACAATCGTGAATACGATGCGATATCCAAAGAAATCGAAATTCAAGGTCTAGAGATTCAAGTTTGCGAAAAACGTATCAAGGAGGCTGAGTTCGAAATCAAGAATAAAACAGAATCTTATGAAAAGACTAAAGAAAATTTAGATTTTTCTAAAGGAGAGCTCGATATCAAGAAACAAGAATTGGAAACAATTACTTCAGAGACTCAAATTGAGGAAGAAGAGTTCTTGAAGAAAGCCGATATCGCCGCGGAAAAAAATGAAGAACGCCTATTAAAGGTCTATAACAAGCTTAGAGGTTCATACCGTAACGGCCTAGCTGTTGTTTCTATAGAACGGGATAGTTGTTCAGGATGTCACAATAAAATTCCTGCGCAATTGCAATCAGAGATTCGTCAGCGCAAGAAAATCATTATATGTGAGCACTGTGGACGTGTTCTTGTAGATGAAGAAATCGCATCTGAAGATTAATCAGGGCAAAAAAATAATAGTAAAGGCTGTTCAGAACGAACAGCCTTTTTTTGTTCCAATCGCCATCTAATTGCAACAACTTGGATATAATCCTGTTCTTAGCGCAAAATCAAATATATTTGCCGGTCAATAACCTTGAAAATATCTTTATGTTAAAAAAAGTCTCTAATTTTTTGAGTATAGCATTGGCTGTTGGAAGTCTCTCTACTGCTCATGCCCAGCAAGAAACATTATTGCTGCGCAACCCTAGTATTAGTAAGACACATGTCACATTTGTCTATGGAGGTGACATTTGGGTCGCTGATAAGAATGGACAGAACCCGCGGCGATTGACCACGAATCCTGGTGTCGAGATGAATCCAATATTTTCGCCTGATGGTAAGCAAATTGCTTTTACGGGTAATTATGACGGTAATACTGACGTGTATACTATTCCCGTTGTAGGAGGAGAACCAAAGCGTATCACTTTTCACCCGGCAGCCGATGTTGTAAGAGGTTGGTTGAGTAATGATGAGGTATATTTTCAGACTACACGCGAATTTCAATACTCATTGGGCTCAAGACTCTATAAAACCAAGCTTGCCGCCGAGAATGCTACACCTTTAATGATGCCAGAAGCCTATCAAGGTACACCCTCTGAAGACGGACGTTATTGGGCATATATTAAAAATACGGATCCCACCGAACGTGATAGAGTTGCGTTCAAGCGCTACCGCGGAGGAGGTATGCCTTCTATTTGGGTATTCGATACAAAGACCAAAAATGTGGAAGTTATTCCTGGTGAAAACTGTAATGACGTAAAACCTGTATGGTTAGGTTCGAAAATCTACTTCTTGTCCGATAGAGATAAGATTGTGAATATCTATAGCTACGATACTAAATCAAAAAAAGTAGAGAAGTTGACAGACTATAAAGACTATGATGTACGTACTTTGCAGGGGCTAGGTAATGAACTTACCTTTGAGTATGATGGCCGTGTCCATATTCTTGATTTAGGAACCAAGAACGTGAATACACTTAAAATTGCTCTTGCTGCAGATCCTATGTTCAAGCGTTCAAGATATGTGGACCTGAGAGCGGGTATCCGTAACTTCAATCTTTCGCCAACAGGGCAGCGTGCACTATTTGAAAGCCGTGGAGAAATCATATCTGTACCGAAAGAAAAAGGAGATGCAAGAAATATCTCCAACTCGGTCGGGAGCCATGAGCGTTTCCCATCTTGGTCGCCAAATGGTAAATGGGTATCTTATCTATCAGACAAAAACGGCAAATATCAATTGGTTCTTCGCGATCAGAAGGCAATTGACGAACCGACCTATATTGATTTAGGAACTGGCTTGTTTTTCTTTGAGCCAACATGGTCTCCGGATAGCAAGAAGCTTTTTTATAATGATGCACATTTAAATCTGTATTATGTCGATGTGACGTCCAAAAAAGTCGTATTAGTGGATTCAGATAAAATGGCGTCTATTACAGGGCGTACACGCAATCATTTCGAACCATCATGGTCTTTTGATTCAAACTGGATTACCTATGTCAAAAGCCTTAACAATGGTGTCAATGCGGCATTTATGTATAATTTAACAACAAAGCAGTCTCATCAGATTACTGATGGTATGAGCGCTGTTGCACAACCGACTTTCAGTAAAGATGGGAAATACTTATTCTTTATTGCAAGTACAAATACAGGATTGACAAATTCAGGCCTACATATGTCTGCCTATGAGCGTAATCCACAATATAATGTCTATGCTTTTATTTTGTCTAAAAAGACCCCCTCGCTTTTTAAAAATGAGAGTGACGAGGAGACAGTGAAAGAAGAGAAAATAGAAGAACCAAAGAAGGAAGAAAAGGTTGCAGAGAAGAAGGACAACAAGAAGAAATCCAGTGCTAAAGATGAAGTCAAGCCGCCAGCGAAACCAGTAGAAAAAAAGCTGGAAGTCGATTTTGAAGATGTCAATAGTCGTATTGTAGCACTTCCTTTGCCTGCAGGTTATTATAGATTGGATGGAAGCGTGGAGAATATGCTTACGTACCAGCGAGGTAGTTCGATAGGAGCCTTTGATCTGATTAAAATGGAAGATAAAGCGCTTGTTGATAATGCGCGTGGATTCCGTATCAGTGCAGACGGCAAAAAAATGATGTATACAACAGGAAGGGATTTCTTTATTGTTGCCGCTGGACAAAAGCCAGCACCAGCATCAGGGAAATTAAATATCGATGATTTCAAATTTGAGGTGGATCCAGCTGCAGAGTGGAAGCAGGTATTTAATGAAGTATGGGCAATGCAGAAAGAATTTTTCTATGTAGAAAACATGCACGGTGCAAACTGGGAGGCAGTGAAAGCGAAGTACGAAAAATTTCTGCCATATGTTAATCATCGTTCCGATTTAGGTTATTTATTGAATGAGATGATGGGGGAATTGGTCGTTGGGCATGCTTATGTTCATCCAGGAGATCAGCCTTCGACGCCATCGGTAAGTACAGGAGCGCTTGGAGCAGACTTGGAGCAAGTGGATGGATTTTATAAAATCAATAAGATATTTACACGTTTAGATTGGAACCCATCTTTCAAAGCGCCTTTGGCAGAGCCAGGCTTGAATATAAAAGAAGGAAGCTATATTGTAAGCGTTGATGGAGTTAAATTGACTTCAGATGTAAGCATTTATAAGCTTTTGGAGAATAGAGTGGGTAAGCAGGTCGTGTTGAAAATCAATACCAAGCCATCTCTTCAAGGGGCTAGAGAAGTGATTGTAAATCCAATTTCTTTTTCGAGCGAAATGGGATTACGCAGTATGGATTGGGTAGAGACCAACCGTAAAAAAGTAGATCAGTTAAGCAATGGTCAAATTGCCTATGTGTACATGCCGAATACAGGACAGGAAGGGTTTACGAACTTCAACAGATATTATTTCTCTCAAATGGATAAGAAAGCATTACTCATAGATGAGCGGAATAATGGTGGCGGATCTGTAGCGGATTATGTTATAGACCTGTTGTCAAGAGAGCTAATTGCTGGATGGGGAATCCGTGATGGTAAATCGTTTACAACACCAGGAAACGGTATCTATGGGCCAAAGGCAATGATTATCAACGAAAATGCAGGGTCTGGAGGTGATATGATGCCGTACATGTTCCGGTTTAAAGGATTGGGTAAGTTAGTAGGGCGTACTACAATGGGAATATTAGTAGGTATTTCTGGATACCCGCCATTGTTGGATGGAGGAAGCATTACCTCACCGAACTTCGGAGTATATGACTTGAATGGCAACTATATTATCGAAAATGAAGGTGTAGCACCTGATATTTTTGTAGAGCAGATGCCTAAAGACCTATTAGAGGGAAGAGACCCTCAGTTAGAGCGAACAGTCAAACTTCTTTTAGAGGAGATGAAGACTTATCCTTATCAACAGGTAAGGAAACCCGCGGATCCGATTCGTGTCAATTAAAATTAGTAAAAGGGGGCTAGGCCCCCTTTTGTTATTCTAAATATTAAGTAACTTTAGCGCATGAATCATTATCTTGGCAGACCAAATGGCCCATGGAGCTCCCTCCTTATTTTATTGGGATTGACGCTGGCTTGTAGTGTTGTAGTCCAATCCATAACCCTTGTGTTGGGTGTTTTTTTCAATGGCGGGCTAGCAGAAGTATTACAGAGTGACGGAAGCTTGTCTTCATTCTCTAATCGGCCCTTCTTTTTGTATGCGCTATTGATAACTAGTTCTTTTGGTACATTTTTATTGCCTGCATTTATTCTGCAAAAGTTAGAACCATATTATAACTATTTTCCGGCCGAAAATAAGAAATTTGGTATGTCCTATCTTATTGCTGTTGCAATACTGTTTGCCTTCGGACCAATAATGCAACTGATAGGCGATGCGAATGCACAAATGTCTCTGCCTGATTTTATGAAAGGTATCGAAGAGTGGATGCGCTTGCAGGAAGATAATATGGCTGTTCTAACGGAACGAATAGTTATGGTCGATCGGTGGGAGTTGCTTCTAGCAAACATTGTGGTCATGGCTGTGATGCCCGCTATAGCAGAAGAGTATTATTTCAGAGGTTCTCTGATGCATATCCTACAGCGCCTCGTTAAGAATTATCATATTACGGTATGGCTTTCCGCTATTATCTTTAGCGCGATACATGTGCAGTTCTTCGGTTTTTTTCCAAGAATGATTTTAGGCGTGTTCTTTGGCTATATGTTTGTGTGGACACAAAATATATGGATACCTATATTAGCCCATTTCGTGAATAATGCGACAGTGGCAATCTTAGCATTTGTGTATACCAGACAAGGCAAAACGTACGCCGATCTACAGTCATACGATAGCTATTCAATATTTGTGTATATTGGAGGCTTTATTTTAACGCTACTTTTAGGAGCATGGTTTTATAAAATTTCAAAACAAAAGCAAGTTTATGGAGAAGGATTGGAAAAAAATACAAGTATATAACAGCGCTATTGAAGCTGAAATAGTAAAGCAAATGTTGGAAGAGAATGGCGTGCATTCAGTCCTTCTGAACAAGCAAGATTCGTCTTATCTATTTGGTAAGATTGAATTGTATGTACACGAAGATGTAGAGCAACAAGCTTTAAACTTGATTAAAAATAGTGAAGAAAATAATATAGAGACGGGGGATGTTAACTAGAGCTATTACTGGATTTTTTTTTATAGCCGTGTTGATCGGTGCACATTTGTTGGGACAAGTTGTTTTTGTATCGTTCTTCTCCTTACTAGGAGTTTGGTGTTTATATGAGTTTTATGGAATAGTTCGTAAAGAAGATGTCAAACCGATGGTTTTTCCGGGCATACTTGCATTTGCTGTTATGGGTAGCCTTATTGCATTGCATTGTTTGGGAGTAATCCCATTTATTAAGGTCTGGTTATTTATTCCATTGTTCTCTTTGATTTTTATCTGGGCATTGTTCCAAAAAAGAGAACTTCCTTTTAATGATATTGGCTATACCCTATTAGGGATTACCTATGCAGGAATTCCTTTTCTGTTTTTTCTAGCTTTGGGATTTGTAAAGGGGGACTTTAATTTTTACATACCTCTTGGATTTCTCTTGATTCTCTGGTCCAACGATACGGGAGCCTATCTCGCTGGAAGAAGTTTCGGAAGACGTAAATTGTTCGAGCGGATATCACCTAATAAAACATGGGAAGGTTTTATAGGTGGAGTCCTTTTTGCCGTCGCTATTGCTTTTAATCTAGAACAGTATTTTGGTGCTTTGACAAAATGGGAATGGGCGTCTATGGCGCTGATAATAGGTGTGTTCGGTACCTTGGGAGATCTCGTAGAGTCTATGTTAAAGCGTAGCTTGGGCGTGAAAGACTCGGGAAATATCCTTCCAGGACATGGCGGATTATTAGATCGATTTGACGGCTTATTGATGGCCGCTCCGTTGGTGTTTTTGTTTTTATTAATGATAGCGTGATTATGAATATTTCAGCGTCGACATTCGGATTCCTTTTAGAGCTCTCAAAGAATAACAATAGAGAGTGGTTTCAGGACCACAAAGTGCAATATGAAAAGGCATTACAAGATGTCAAAGTTTTTATAGAAGGCCTAATTGTTGCACTTTCTCAGTTCGATCCGCAGATCAATACGGATATAAATGCCTCAAAATGCATGTTTAGAATCTATAGAGATGTGCGGTTTTCTAAGGATAAGTCACCTTATAAGTCTTGGTTGGCTGCCGGGATTTCTATCGATGGACGTAAACTTGATGGGCCAGAGTATTATATACATATCGAACCCAATAACTCTTTTATAGCGGCGGGCTATTGGCGTCCTAAAAAGGAGCATCTTGATGCTATACGGCAAGAGATTGATTATAATGGTGATGCTTTAAGAGAAGCTTTGAAGGCGGGAAACTGGACGGTAGCAGACCTTTCCGAAGAAGACAAGCTTCGCAGGCCGCCAGCTGGATATAGCGCTGAGGACCCACAGATAGAGCTCCTCAAATTGAAAAGCTTTATTATACATCAGCAACTATCAGATCAAGAACTGATAGGTACTGATGCAATGAATAATGTGGTTGGGGTCTGTAAAAGGATTTATCCTCTCAAAAAATATATTCAGGAAGCAATCGAGATAGAGGCTTAGTAAGGAAAGCTTATCTTTCCCATGCATACAGCAGGTGAATCTTTGAGTCCGGAGACATTCTCTGGCTTTCCTGCGACAGCCTCATTGGCTAGTATTGCGAATAAACAGGCTTCCTTCGCATCGGGATCCATAGCAATCTCATCAATAGAAGTAACTTTCATAGTAACTAGTGCGTTAGCTATATTATACATCAATAATGGATTATGCAGGCCGCCACCACTAACATACACCACGACGTTGTCTAGTTTTCCAGCGAGTGCCTTGATTCCATTAGCGATAGCTAGTGCAGAGAACATATTCAATGTAGCCATGACATCTGCAGGCGACAAAGCAGTAGTTTCGGATATTTCTTGCTTAGTTTTTAAATATTGTAGATTAAATAATTCTGGACCAGTAGTCTTAGGAAATGGTAGCGTTAGAAATTCTTCGCTCAATAAATGTCTAAGTAGGACATCATTGACTGTGCCAGATGAGGCAATCTCTGCGTCCTGATCCATTTCTCTTCCAAAGTGCTGTAGCATGTACTGGTTCATCATGGTGTTTCCTGGGCCCAGGTCTGTAGCAAAAGCTTTTAATTTTGAATCTTTTCGAGGAAGGAAGGTGAAATTTGAAATCCCCCCTATATTAAGAAGAATTCTATTTTCCGTGGTGTCGGTAAACAATAGATAGTCCCCATAAGCGGCCAAAGGAGCACCTTCGCCTCCTGCGGCGATATGTTTTTGTCGGAAATCTGATAATGTTATAATTCCAGTGTGCACAGCAATGTGATCACCATCTCCAATTTGCAACGTACTATTCGGTAAGTCTAGGTTTTTGGTCAATATCTGGGGAGCGTGATAGACCGTTTGTCCATGGCTAGCGATTAGGTCGACATCTAGCGCATCGATTTTCCAGTTTTTTAATGCTTCATTGATTAGTGTAGCGTGCGCAAGAGCTACATAAGGGTTGATGCCGCTAAAGTCTTGTTGGTTTATCTTCGTTTTAGCAAATATCTTGCGTATGTTATTTCTGAATTCATCTTGATAGGGCAGCGTGTCAAAATGAAGAATCTCTAGACGAGTATCAAAACCACTCCCTTCTATTCTACAAAGGGCTATATCAAGACCATCCAACGATGTACCAGACATAAGACCAATGATTAATCGGCTGTCTTTTTTGCTTATTTCATAAAGCTTTTCAATTTGGCTATTCATATTCTAAAAATACACATATTCGCTTTTGGTAATGTCGATTGTTAATGATATTTTTGAAAAAAAAGAAGAAAAAATGAATTTTCCAGCAGAATTGAAATACACAAAGGATCATGAATGGATTCGTGTAGAAGGCGATGAAGCCGTAATTGGTATTACAGACTTTGCTCAGCGTGAGTTAGGTGATATTGTTTTTGTTGACATTAACACTGTAGGAGAAGAGGTGGCTGCAAATGAAGTGTTTGGTACTGTCGAAGCCGTAAAAACTGTATCTGACTTATTTATGCCAATGAGCTCAACAGTATTGGCGGTGAATGATGCAATTGATGCTTCTCCAGAATTGGTAAACTCAGACCCATATGGTGAAGGATGGATTATCCGCGTTAAAATAGCAAACGTGGCTGATGTTGATTCTTTATTGACTGCGGAAGGATATAAGTCTGAAATCGACGCATAAGTTGTTTTGATTTCATAAACGATAAAACAATCCCCCTCATTAGAGGGGGATTGTTTTTAAAGGATCTCTTTGAGTTCGGCACTCGATGTAATCTTGTTGCCCTGCATTTCGAGCTTAGTTTTTACAATAGAACTTTTTGTAAAGAAGGTCTGCGGATCGACAATGTAGTAGCCACTAGTCGTACCGAGGGTTTTTCCTTGATCATCAATGTAAGTTCCTGCAACTATTATTTTATACCCTTCTGCCGTTTTCTCTGTAAATGTATTCTTGTTCTTCCCCTTGATTGTTAATTGAGGGAGAGCAATCTCATTCTCCCATGAATCGCCAATGGCTATAGGGTATGAAGGGTAAGGGATAGACATGCCTTGAATGCCGGAACGGTCGAAGGCAGCTTCTGGGACATTGGGGAAGTCCATGTCTACAACCTGTGCATTGTTATTCATCGTGATAGTTAGTGTATTCTCTAAAATTGGTTTCAACTGTGCTGCCATGGTTTTTGACATTTGATCCGTAGGTTCGACCGAAGAGTCATAAGATATGGAGACAAAGCCCGCATTGATGTCTGTTTTTAACTGTGTATATTTCGCTTGGTATTTAATCGAGGCCTCTGTTATTTCTGTCGCCTCAATATTCATTTTCATGGTCATATCCATGATCATGTTCTGTGTCCCTTCTACATCCGATTTCATCGTCATTTCGAAAGGCATTACTTTTCCTTTTTGGGGGCTTAGTTTGAAAGTTATTTTTTCTTGAGCCGTGACAATAGTAGCGGATGTAATTAATAGCAGGATGAGAAGTCTTTTCATATGTGTATAGTTTTTTGCGTTGTATTTTCAAAAAAAAAGGAGCTTTTAGGCTCCTTCTTAATCTTATATTCTTTAAATGTTATTTCTTGTTGTAAGTGACTTCCTTTACAGCATCAATCACTTTAGCAATGCTAGGTAAAGTAGCTTCTACTAATGTAGGTGCATAGGCTAAAGGTACATCAGCAGATGTAACACGTAGCACAGGGGCATCTAGATAATCGAATGCATTTTTCTGAACGTGGAATGAAATCTCAGAAGAAATGGATGCCAATGGCCATGCTTCTTCGACAACAACTAATCTATTTGTCTTTTTCACAGAATCAACGATTGCTTTATAATCGATAGGACGAACAGAACGTAGGTCGATCAGCTCAACGCTAAGGCCTTCTTTCTCCAATTCGGCTACAGCAGGAATAACTACTCTTGGAAGCATTTTGCCAAAAGAAACGATAGTAACATCAGTTCCTTCTTGAATTGTATTTGCTTTACCAATAGGTAAGTAGTATTCTTCTTCTGGGACCATACCTTTGTCGCCGTACATAACTTCAGATTCCATAAAGATTACTGGGTCTGGATCTACGATAGCGGACTTTAAAAGCCCCTTGGCATCGTAAGGGTTGGAAGGTACAACAACTTTTAAGCCTGGTGTATTTGCATACCAGTTTTCAAAGTTTTGGGAGTGTTGAGCTCCTAATTGACCTGCATTACCAGTAGGGCCACGGAATACGATAGGGCAAGAAAGCTGTCCACCTGACATTTGACGGATTTTAGCCGCAGAATTGATGATTTGATCTATCGCGACTAATGAGAAGTTGAATGTCATAAATTCTACAACTGGTTTTAAGCCATGCGTTGCAGCGCCAACGGCGATACCAGCAAAACCTAATTCAGCAATAGGAGTGTCAATAATACGTTTTGGGCCAAACTCATCAAGCATACCCTGACTTACTTTGTAAGCACCGTTATACTCAGCAACCTCTTCACCCATTAAAAATATAGTTTCATCTTTACGCATTTCTTCGTTCATTGCTTCACGAAGCGCTTCTCTGAATTGAATTTCTCTCATTAGTTTTGAAATCGTTTTAATTAACCTTTGATATGCAAAAATACTATTTAATAATGATATTTCATACGCATGATATGTAATATTGCTGTCTTCTGTCAGGGAGGTGTTCGGTCTTTAGGTTCGCAGATATAAAGGTTATAAGTCGTTCTGAGTGAGAAACTCTTGTAGCCAGTTGTTCAGATTTGTGATGGCTAAGGGGATTTTCCAAGTGCTTCGATTTCGTCTTTCCACGTAGTTGGAAATAGCTCGGATTTGCAAACACGTTATGTTTTCTACGGTACTAGCGAAGAAAACAGCAGCACCTTCCATCGTTTCGATATCGGCGGAGGGCTGTCTTTCCTTTAGGCCAAGAATAGAAAGGTCATCGCCATGGACCGTATTTACAGTAACCCCTGCGTAAGTGGGCAAATGTAGTATTGCATTACCTGGAGCGAGAGGATGAAATGTGCTAACACCAAAGCCAAGCTCTTCTATGGGGATGAAACGATCTCCATCTTCAGCGCCAAGTTCGGAAAAGCAATCGGAGGTTATCCGTACAACAGTGCCCAAAGGGATGTCTTTGCGGATAGCCCCACCTATACCGACATTTAGAATATAGTCAGGACGAGTCTGTGCGAGTCTTTTTCCTAGTTGATAAGCCGTAGCCGTCATCCCGACCCCTGTGATGAGGTAAGGGATCTGTAAATGCTTGAGAAAATCGATGCTTGGCGCAATCTCTGCGTCAGTAGCCGCTACAATCAAAGGCCTCATGTTTTTTGTCTATTATTTGTGAAGGATTCTTCTGCTTTTAGCTGCTAAAATAGAGTTTTTTAAGGTATATTTGCCTATATGATATACATTACAAGACGGGAAAGATTCTGTGCAGCCCATAAGCTGTATCGAGAAGATTGGTCGGACGAAAAAAACGAAGCTGTATTTGGCTATTGTTCCAACCCTAATTGGCATGGACACAACTACGAATTGTATGTCACGGTAAAGGGCCAAGTAAATCCAGAAACAGGGTTTTTAATCGACCTGAAATTGATGAAGAGTATTATTAATACACAGATTATCGATAAGATGGATCATAAAAATATAAATCTGGACGTAGATTTTATGCAGGGTAAAATGGCATCCACAGAGATTATTGCTATGGAGATTTATCATGTGTTAAGGCCTTACTTTGAAAAAGAAAATGTACAGTTGCACAGTGTGAAGCTGTATGAGACAGAAAATAACTCAGTCGAATATTTCGGCGATTAATCACATAAATAATTAGCTAAAAAATGAGTAATCCTACAGATTTCAATGAGGAATTGGAAGGTTATAAAAAAATAGACCGGTATAATGTGGAGCGAGTCGAGCGTATTTCTTCGCACTATAACGATATATTATCTGCAATAGGGGAAGACCCAAATCGGGAGGGCTTGATAAAAACACCAGAGCGCGTAGCTAAGGCTTTACAATACCTTACACATGGGTATGACATCGATGCGGCAGAGGTGCTTCGTAGCGCGATGTTTGAAGAAGATTATAGCCAGATGGTAGTCGTCAAAGATATCGAGGTATATTCCATGTGCGAACATCATATGTTGCCTTTCTTTGGGAAAGCGCATATTGCCTATATCCCTAATGGACATATTGTTGGATTGAGTAAGATACCGAGGATTGTTGATGCATTTGCGAGGCGCCTGCAGGTGCAAGAACGCTTGACCAATGAGATTAGAGATTGTATTCAGGATACACTTAATCCGGCAGGAGTAGCTGTTGTAATAGAATGTAAGCATATGTGTATGGCAATGCGCGGTGTACAGAAGCAGAGTTCTGTAACGACAACTTCAGCTTTTACCGGAGAATTCCAGAATGATGTTACACGATCAGAATTCTTAAGACTCATAACAGCATCCTTAGATTAAGGGAAAATATAAACGTTTAATTTCAGAAAAACCTTGTTCTCGACTCGAAAACAAGGTTTTTCTTATTTTTAGGAGAAGTCAATTCGTAGCGTTTAGGCGGTAGTCGAGAGTAAAAAAAGTTTTTTTTCTCAAATTGTTCCGTAAATTCGCAGTTATGTTCCAAAATAATGACGTGATAAGTGGCTATTTAGAAGAGGTTTGTGACGAAGAAGGTCCTTTGCTCAGTGTGATAAATAGAGAGACATATTTGAAAGAAACGATGCCGCATATGTTATCTGGACATTATCAGGGACGGGTATTGTCAATGATTAGTAAGATGCTATCTCCGAAAAGAATTTTAGAGATAGGTACTTTTACAGGATATGCGACGTTATGTCTAGCGGAAGGGTTGGCCGAAGATGGCTCCCTACATACTATAGATATTAATGAAGAACAGGAGGAACGAGTGTCAGGGTATTTTGAACGTTCCAGATATGCATCACAAATTAAATATCACATAGGCGATGCTTTGAATGTGATACCATCGATAGAAGGAGACTTTGATTTAGTGTTTATCGATGCAGATAAAAAACGGAATTTGGTTTATTATGAAATGCTAATAGATCGGATTCCATCAGGCGGAGTAATTTTAGTAGACAATGTTCTGTGGAAAGGGAAGGTTTTTCAAGACAACCCAGACAGCCAGACAAAGCAAGTCTTAGAATTGAACGCTACCTTGGCAAAAGACAACAGAGTTGAAAAGTTGATTTTGCCAATTAGAGACGGACTTTTTGTGTTACGCAAAAAGTAATGGTTGAACTAAAAAATAAAAAATGCAGAAATCTTTATGCAGCAAAGTAGCGCTGCTACTAGTATTGTGTCTAGCTTCGGTAACGACATTGTTTGGACAGAAAAAGTTCAGTCCTACAAGTTACATAGAGCAGCACAAGACCGTTGCACAGCAACTTATGCGCGAAACAGGTGTGCCAGCATCTGTGATTTTAGCAGTCGCTATTCATGAAAGCGCTTATGGCAATAGCAGAATTGCCAATCATTTAAACAATCACTTTGGTATTAAGGGTAAAAACAATAGTTCAGCAATCAGGTCAGCCTACAAAGGTTACGAATCGGTGTGGGCTTCTTATAATGATTTTGTAGGGCTTCTAAAGAGAAGAAAAGCTACACAGCCTTTGTTTGAAAAATACTCTCCTTTAGATTATACTGCTTGGGTAAAAGGTATAGCGAGGGCTGGGTATTCTGAGACCAGCGACTGGAGTCGTAAGGTTTTGAATACTATTAATCGCTACGATTTGGACGAATTGGATAAATCTTAGTAGATTTATATACTTTTAAAAAATTGATGAGATTTCTATTGTTATCTGTCGTCCTAGTGGGCTTGTTGGGTTCTTGTGCTTCAAAAAAAAGAACGGTATTATCACATCCCACATCTTCGGGTAGCACTACCTCAAGACCTAGTGTCAATAAAGGAGCAACTTCTACATCAGGACTTTCTTATATCGAGCAATACAAAGATGTTGCTATTCGAGAAATGAATCTTTATGGTATTCCCGCTAGTATTAAATTGGCTCAGGCCTTGTTGGAATCGGGGAATGGTAATTCCTATTTGGCAAGGGAAGCAAATAATCATTTCGGGATAAAATGTGGAGGTGTCTGGAATGGGAAAAGTGTAAGGAGGGCGGACGACAATCCAAACGATTGTTTTCGTGTATATGATAACCCAGAGCAATCGTTTAAAGACCATTCACAGTTTCTGCTACGCAAGCGCTATGAAAAGCTATTCACGCTAAATAGAAATGATTATAAAGGTTGGGCTAGAGGTTTGAAGGATGCCGGTTATGCTACCAACCCGCGGTATCCTGAGCTGTTGGTCGATTTAATAGAACGGTATGAGCTCTACAAATACGACAGAGGCGAGACCTATGTAGAGAAGGGGCGTCGTGAAGAGAAGGTCGAAAAGGTAATTGAGACAAAAATTGAGACACAGCCTATCACAAAACCTGAGCAGATTAAATCGCCTGTTGCAATGGTCATTCATGAGGTGAAACCTGCTCAGACACTATATAGTATCAGTCGTCAGTATAATGTTACAGTAGACCAGATTAAGCAGTTAAACAACCTTTCGGATGATACATTGTCCATCGGACAGCTCCTTGTGATTACCAAATAGAAGTAAAACATTGTTAAAATTATAGTGTTTTATTCGGTAATAATGTAGATTTACAGTTGTGAAAACCAATCTGAACATAGTACTGTCAATGCTACTGCTTTTTCTTTGTGGGCCTATATATTCCCAGCAAAAGGTAGAAGGGCTGATTTTTGACAAAGATACGAAGCAACGGATTGGTCGGGTATTAATGATTAACAAAACTTCCGGAGCAAACGTCTTTAATAACTCAAGAGGAGAGTTTGCGCTAGCGATGCAGCGAGGCGACCAGATTATAGCCCAAAAAGAGCATTATTTTAGCGATACGCTAACTTACCAAGGAGAAAAGGTCCTCATCTTTAATTTAAAAAAAACCTCTATATACATAGACCCTGTAACAGTTGTCGCTAGAAAGACTCCCGAACAGATTCTATCCGATAGACGTAGGGATTATGATAAAGCCTACAAATTGGCCGATCCTGGCAGTTACTTGAGTGTAGGCCCTACAGGAGCAGGGCTGAGCATAAATGCGATATATAGTCTATTTAGTAAAGAGGCGAAGAACGCTAGAAGACTAACGAAGTATTTTCAAAAAGAATATGAGGAAAATATAGTCGATATTCGTTTTTCCAAAGAATTAGTCAAAGGTGTAACGGGACTTGAGGGAGAACCTTTGGACAATTTTATGGTAAGATACAGACCTTCGTATGATTTTGTATCTTTGGCAACACATTATCAAATGGTGAGCTACATAAAGTCGAAGTATGAGTACTTCAAGTTTGTACCTTATATTAAGCCATTACCGGATTTGAATAATATAGATATCAATAAAGAACATTAGTAAGCATATATGATGAGACATTTACCCCTATTTTTGAGCTTTCTGGCAATTTTTTGCAGTATGCAGGCCTTTTCTCAGGGTGATCTAAAAGAACTGCGAGAAGACCCTAATACAAAAAGACTAAATGCAGATACAACCAAAGGTGTGCAAATTAAGCAAATCAACGTTCCGATTCCTAAGCTGGGACTAGAAATTGATTATTGGAAGCATTGGACAAAATTTGGATTGAATTTAAATCAAGCGACATTTAGTGACAACTGGAATGCCGGAGGGGTAAGCTCGATAGCGGTCGGAGGTACTTTTTGGCACAAGTCAGACTATAATAAAGATCGTTTTAACTTTGTCTCAGAGGTAGACCTCAAATACGGTAAGATTCAAAATTTTGCAAAGAAAAATGAGTTTAAACCGTTGGCCAAAAAAAATAATGACCGTATATTTTGGGATAATAAGTTAGCCTATAAATTTACAAATACATGGGCGCTCTATTTTTCATTTACATTTGAATCTCAATTTGATTTAGGTTATACCTATGATAAGGATGGGGAAGGAAATGAGATAGTCAAGGAAACAGTTTCGAGTTTTATGGGACCAGGTTATTTCACCGAATCTTTCGGGGTGGAGTACAAGCCAGATAAGACATTCTCTCTGAGATTGGGTACGGGTACTGCACGTCAAACACTGGTCTTAGATGATCGTGTGAAGCCATTGACAGTGGCTGAATATGCTGAACGCTACCCTAACAACAAACCTATCGCAAAAGATCAGGAGAAATGGGGACTAAAGCCTGGGCAAAGCTTTAAAAATGATCTCGCTTTTCAGGTCACCGCCAACTTAGATAGGAATTTGTCTCAAAACTTAAACTTAAAAGCACGTTATAATCTGTTCGCGGACTATAAGGATATAACAGATCCGGATCATAGATTGGATGCAACATTAAGTGCTAAAGTAACTAGCTTGGTGAACGTGTCATTGTCTGGGATTTTAGTGTACAATTACGATGAAGCATCTAAAATACAGTATAGCCAGGCGCTGACATTAGGTGTAATATATGCGTTGCCTAGATAAGAAGTAATATATGCTGTTGAAGGGGTGTGTCGTAGGAGTCAGTTTGCTTATGCTGATTGGATGTAGTACATCAAAGAAAGTGACGGTAGGAAAAAATGTAAACGCACCAGTTGAGCTACCAGCTAAGGATGTATTGACTGAAGTTGAAGAAATAGCGAAAATTGAAGTTCACAAATCGGTAGATACCACCGTTTTTCAGGCATTCCGGGAGTTGACTCCAGAGGAAAAGATTGCGGAGCAAAAACGTATGGGCATATATAAAGGAGCGGACTGGGCCGCTGCTATACATTACGATCTCCGCAAACCTAATTTTGTCATCATACACCATACCGCTCAGAACAGCGTTGCGCAGACCGTACGTACTTTTCAAGTGCCACACTCCAAAGTGAGCGCCCATTATGTAATAGCTAGGGATGGACAGGTCATCCAAATGCTAAATGATTATGATCGTGCTTGGCATGCGGGCAAATCAAAATGGGGAAACATTGATGATCTCAATTCGGTATCCTTAGGCATTGAGTTGGATAATAATGGAAAAGAGCCATTTCCAGAAGCGCAGATAAATTCCCTGTTGGTTTTGTTGGATACATTGAAAGCAAAGTATCTTATCCCTCAGCTCAATTTTATAGGCCATGCAGATATTGCTCCAATGCGTAAGGATGATCCTAGTGTTTTATTCCCTTGGAAACGACTGGCGGAAAGAGGGTTTGGCATCTGGTATAATGAAGACTATCTCATGATGCCACCTGCTACTTTCAACCCTATAGACGCCTTAAAGATAATGGGATATGATATGTGTAATCAAGAAGGGGCAATTCGTGCCTTTAAGAGAAAGTATATTGTTAAAGAGGTCAATGGCGTGTTGACAGCTCATGATCAAGCTGTATTATATGATTTGTACCGGAAGTATTTTTAGTATTTAGTATTTAGTATTTAGTATTTAGTATTTAGTATTTAGTATTTAGTATTTTTGGGTAGTGACTTTTGCAGTAAGAGCCCTATGATAATAACGAGCATACAGCCAATCAGGTTGAGCCATAAAAAGGCAACGATGTCAGCTCTCCAGACTCCTATCACGATAACCTCTGTAAGGACTGCGGCCCAAAACACAGCCTTTCCGCCAATTCTTTTAAAATAGAAAGCCACTAAGAATATACCTAGTATTGTACCATAAAATAGAGACCCTAAAATATTAACCGCTTCTAGGAGGTTGCCTAGTTTATTCGCATAGAGTGCAATCATCACTGTAAAAATCCCCCAGCCCAATGTGCATAGTCTAGAAGCCTTAAGATAAGCGCGCTCTGAAGCTTCTTTGTTGATAAAACGTTTGTAAATATCGATTACAGTCGTAGAAGCAAGTGAATTTATTGCGCTTGCCGTAGCTCCCATAGAAGCAAGCATGATGATCGCTATAAGCAACCCAATAAACCCCTTTGGGAAGGTCGACGTGACAAAAGATAAGAAGATGTAGTTATTGTCATTTGTGTCTGCAGCAGAATCATTCTTCTTGATCAAGGCAATCACCTCCTGACGTAGTGCATCCGATTTTGCGTTGAGCGCATTCAACTCATCACCCTTAATGTCAGCAGTAGAGTTGTCCTTTTCTGCCAATGCTTTAGTAAGTTCAGTAATAGTTTGTGATTTGCTGGCCCCAATTGCTTCTTGCTCATGTAGTAGGTTTGCGTAATCTTCTGCATAAACACTGTTTTCAAGCTTGTTTGTTTCCAACGAGTTGAAGAATAGCGGTGGGGTATGGTACTGATAATAGGCAAAGACCAATACACCTATTAGTAGGATGCAGAATTGCATAGGTACTTTTAACAGCCCGTTCATCAACAGGCCCATTCTGCTGTCTCGAATAGATGATCCCGTCAAGTAACGTCCGACTTGGCTTTGGTCAGTTCCAAAGTAAGACAGTTGAAGGAAGAAACCTCCAATCAGACCTGTCCATACTGTATATTGATTGTTTAGATCAAAAGTAAAATCGATAGCATTGGTCTTTCCTGATTTACCAGCGATATGTAAAGCTTCGCTAAATCCAATGTCGTTAGGAAGTAGCCGTATCACCATAAAACCAGCGGCAAGCAGCCCCGTGAATATAATACCCATCTGCAGCAGTTGTGTATAAGATACCGCCTTTGTTCCTCCATAAACGGTATAGAGTACCACTACGCTGCCCATTGCTAGTGTGGTGTAGGTAATGTCGATGTGTAGTATTGTAGATAAGATGATAGCCGGTGCAAAGATTGTGATTCCAGTAGAAATTCCGCGTTGGATTAGGAATAAGAAAGCCGTTAGCGCTCTGGTTTTGATATCAAATCTCTTCTCTAGGAACTCATAGGCCGTAAATACGCGGAGTCTATGAAAAATAGGGACGAAGGTGATACATAGCACAATCATGGCCAGAGGAAGTCCGAAATAGAACTGAACAAAGCTCATCCCCGAAGAATAAGCCAGGCCCGGAGCCGATAAAAACGTGATGGCACTCGCTTGAGTTGCCATGACAGAAAGACCTACATTGTACCAAGGAAGTTCACGGTCGCCGAGTAAGTAACCGTTGATGTTACGAATATTCCTGCTTTTGAATACACCATAGGCGATAATCAAAAGCAGGGTAGTAAAAAGCACTATCCAGTCGATAGAACTCATGAATAATGTATCGTGAATAAATACATGAATACGATACATAGGAGCAGCCAGATTACCAGAATCCAGTAAAACTGGCGCCAGCTACGAACAAAAGGAGGAAGTCCCTTATCTGTCATGAGGTTTTTGAGGTAACAGCACCGTATTGAAGAAGACCGCGAAGATAAAACCGCCTACTAATCCTCCAATAATGCTTGAAAATGATCCGCAAGACGCAAAAGCGGTTAGCGCACCAAACACAGAGCCAATTAATAAAATTAAACCTTTTGCATTAATAGGTTGTGCATCGTTTACTTGATTTTCCATATCTAATGTTAAAATTACTTTTCTTTTGTTAGCAAATTTACGAATAATCTATAAGCTCCGGGAACTCCTGCAGGTAATTGTCTGAAAAAGGCCAACGAAGTGTATACAAACTTACCCTTTCCATAATTAGTAATCAAGAGCGAGCCTTTATTGGGCTGTTCATCTTTGTCATGCATGGATATAGGTGTACGATAATGGCGATTGATATCATCTGCAAAATAAAGCCCACGTTCTTGTACCCAGCCATCAAAATCGCTTGCCGTAATCTTATTTGGGTAAGAGAAAGCAATATCTTTAGCGTCAAACTGCACGATAGCGTCTTCTTCTGTAACGCGGTCTCTTGATATAGAGAATGGGTAGGGACCCAATTGTTCTGCCATGAGCTTCGTGTTCACATTGTACTGCATTAATACAACTCCCCCTTGTTCTACATAATCCATAAGGAGCTTTTGGGTTGTGGCTGCCTGTGTATTGATATTAAAGTAACGTACACCTACTATAATAGCATCATATTGCTTGAGCAGGGAGGCAGATAAAGTATGTCCATTGAGGTTGGTCGTCGCTATACCTATTTCATTTAACGATTTCGCGACCATGTCACCTGCACCAGCAATATAACCTATATTCTTTATCGGGTTTATCAGAGCGAGACGCTCACAGTTAATGACCGTTGTGGGAAACCAAGTGATGCGGGGAATATGGTCGTAATCAATGGTCTTGATTGACTTCAAGGCCTCGTTGTTCCATAAGAGGTTGATTGTAGATTGGGTGCTATTAGCAGAGGTCGGTTTTATCCTGATTTGTTTAGTGATCGTGTTCGATTCTGCAAAATCCAAATTTAGAAGCCGAGGGACCACGAGCCATCCATCAGGTTGAGGTATGTTGACCGTAAAGTTGTTGCTGTCTTTATGATGTCTGGTAAAAGTTATGTCCACGATTTTTTCTTCACCGTTAGTACTTAATACAATCGATGAAGAGACCTCCGCAGTGAGG
>JBEBQJ010000040.1:0-31422 GCA_040395455.1 Sphingobacterium yanglingense
AGAGCCCTCATTATCGCAATCTGCCATAGCATAAACATTTTCCACTTCTAATTGGTCAAAGGCATAGGCTAGAGAGGCCCAAGCTGCTTCTGTTGCAATCCCTTTGCCCCAGTATCTTTTGACTAATCGATAACCTAAATCGTAATATTCAATATGATTGTTAGTCTCTTCTGTCACGAACTTTAGGCCGGCCCAACCTATAAAATCATTAGTAGCTTTGTCAATAATGGCCCATCTGCCGATTCCATTGTCAATGTACTGCTGCCTGATAAAATTGATCACTTCAACGATTTGATCTTTGCTTTTTACAGGCGTATTTCCAAGGTAACGGTGTACTTCAGGATCCGAATCCAGTTCGAAAAAGCCTTCTATATCAGTAGGTAGTATTTCTCTCAAGATTAAGCGTTCCGTTTCTGCGTATATTTTCATACTTCTTCTTTTTGTAAATCTACATAAAAACTAAGGTGAAACCGCGGAATATTATCAACGAAGAAAATCAGTATACCAATGTCCTGATGATTTTATAATACGTTGTTGTGTTTTAAAGTCGACGTGAACCAGACCAAATCGAGGATGGTAGCCCTCAGCCCATTCAAAGTTGTCAAGAAAAGTCCATACAAAATAGCCTTTTACATTTATGCCTTCGCTTTTGGCACGGAATACCTGTTCGATGACCTCGCGTATATATTGCACCCGTTTGGGATCATCGACTCTACCTTCCATTACCAAGTCTTCAAAGGCAGCTCCATTTTCAGTGATGATAAGAGGTGGGATATTCGGGTAGGTATCAAATTTTTTAAGGATATGAAACATAGACTCGGGATATACCTCCCAGTTCATTGCAGTCTGCTCCACTTTTCGTTTTTTGGCACTTACAATCTTGGCCTGTAAAAAAGGCACAAAAAAAGAATGGCGTATGACTTCCCGGGTATAGTTCTGTACGCCGATAAAATCCATATCAAACTTTAGATCCACTTCGTCATTTTGCTTCATATAGCGTTCGATCTTATTAAGAACTTTTATCTCTTGCGTAGGGTATCCCATCCCCAAGAGAGGTTCGATAAATAGACGATTCAATAGTACATCTGCTTTTTTTGCCGCTATGAGGTCTTTTTCTTTGGAGGAAAAGGGTTCGACGTGCGAGCAGGAGAAAGTTGTGCCCACATGACTAGCCGATTGTAGGGACTTAATAATTCGTCCGCCATGAGCCTGCGCGAGTGCAGCGTGATGAGCGGCTGCCAAAAAATTGTCCAATCCCTTTTTCCCAGGAGCATGTACGCCAAAAAAATATCCGGCAGCACTGAATACAGTAGGTTCATTAAGAACAATCCAGTTCTTTACGCGGTCGCCAAAATATTGGATACAGGTAGCCACATATTGTCCAAACCAGTCTTTAACCTCCCGATTTGTCCAGCCCCCTCTTTTCTCCAGTTCCTGTGGTAAATCCCAGTGATAGAGCGTAATCCAAGGCGTAATGCCCAGTGATAACGAGAAGTCAATAAGTCGGTTATAGAAATCTATTCCAGCAAGGTTGATTTTCCCCATCCCATCGGGCTGTATGCGACTCCAGGAGATAGAGAACCGATAGTTCGTAATGTGCATTTTCTGCATTAACTTCAAATCGTTTTCGTAACGATTGTAAAAGTCACATGCGATATCCCCGTTTTGGTTTTTCGCGATTTTATTTCTCCGTTTTACGAAAGTATCCCATATAGAAGGTCCTTTGCCATCATGCTGATGAGCACCTTCTATTTGATAAGCGGCTGTCGATACCCCCCAGATAAAATCTTTGCCAAAGGACTCTTTTGTAATTCGCATTTACCTATTGTTCCGATTAGTTTTTAGGAGTCCTAAGAGGAGAATAGAAAGAGCTAAACTGTACCAAAAATAGGTAGGAGAATATGTTTTGAAAGAAATAAATAACCTTTTTCATAACCACAGATGTTGATATACAATTTGTTATATGTTAAAATAACACTTTTTTTATGAATTGTATATTAAGTCCGCGTTAATTCATCTATAATATTTCTATACCCAATTTTGTAAAAGGTTTAGTATGTAGTGATGGATCATCTTTTTCGGTAATCAAGATATCCAGTTCCTTCGTTTCCGTTATGAAATAAGTCGACTCACTATTAAGCTTATCGAAGGTACACAGCCCCACAGTCTTGACGCTATGTTGCATCATAGCTAGTTTTAATTCCGCATCTTCCAGATCTTTACAGGACAGGCTGTCGGGCGATATACTACATATACCAAAGAAATAGACATCAACCTTAAACTTGGATATACCTTTCAAAGTTTCATGACCGAAGGTAGCGAAAGACATTTTATTCAACCGGCCTCCCAAAAATATAACCTCAGCTAGAGGGTGGTCCTCCAAAGCATTGGCAACAGGAAAGCTGTTCGTGATGATAGTGACGTTAAGGTCTACGGGCAATATTTTAGCCAATTCAAGAACGGATGTCCCGCCATCGAAAAATAGAACTTGTTTGTTTTTAATGAGCGTCAGTGCTTTTTTTGCAATAACTTTCTTTTGTTCAATATCAGTATGTTCCCGTTCACGATAATGGTGGGGGATTCGGGAAACACTGACAGCGCCTCCACGTACAGCCTTTAAAAGCCCGCGGCTGTCCAACTCACGGATGTCACGACGAATGGTATCTTCCGAAACAGCCAGCTTTTTACAAAGCAACTGAAAAGATGATGAACCATTGGTACTCGTTTCTTCCAAAATAATGTTGTGGCGTTCTTCCTTTAGCATAAGAGCAAAGATAATAAAAAAGCTCAATTTCTATATTTTGCTATATTTTGCTATATTTTGCAATATATTGCTTTTTGTTGCAATTGTTTGCTATATTTGACTAAAGTTAAAATAAAATGGAAAAAAGAAAATCGATAGCATTAGATATGGATGGTGTATTGGCTAATAACCTGGTACATTACATCCATTATTATTCCCAAGAGACAGGTATACTGATTAAAGAAGATGAAGTTTTAGGTTTGCCAGAGGGAGAGTGTTTACCAGACAAGGGAGCTGTACGAAGATACCTGGAGTCACCTAATTTTTTTAGAACACTACCTGTATCGCCTAATGCACAGGAAGTAGTCAAAGAGTTGCAGGAGCAATATGAGATATTCGTGGTCTCTGCAGCAATGGAATTCCCATGGAGCCTCCGTGAGAAAAGAGACTGGTTGGCTGAGTATTTTCCGTTTATACCTTGGCAAAATATTGTTTTCTGTGGCGATAAACATATCATCAAGACGGACTATCTGCTAGATGATCATACCAAAAATCTAATTACATTCTCAGGCACTCCTTTATTGTTCAATACCTTTCACAATGTTCACGAGGAGCGGTTCGAGCGGCTGCAGGATTGGATGGACGTGCATCGTTATTTTATTGAAAGGTAGAGTATGTAAAGAAATTTTACGGAGTAAAAGACAAAATTTCCCTTCAGAAAATTGGATATGCACAAAACTATAGATTACCTGTATTCAGGGATACCATAGTTCATCCTAAATCACGATATTTGAGCATATTCGATTTAAGATGAAGTATTTATTAAGCTTGGTTTTGTTTTTCCAGTTTACAATTGGGTACACACAGCACGAGCAGATTGTTGAATCCATAGACTTGGGAAGCCATCTTTCCCCTTTGGTAAGCATCAAGAAATCTGGTAAGACTTATTATTACCATCCAACGGCTAATCTTTGGATAGATGAAGTCGACGAGCATGCAGCGGATTTGTTTGTCGTAATCAAGGATGGTAAATATGGCTTACTACAGGAAAGTGGTAAGCTTTTGATTCCCATTGCGTACGATACCATAACACTTGAAACCCGTTACGAAGGACAGTGGTATGAGGGAATAGATTATGATTATAAATTTGCTATTCTGAAACGTAACGGTAAGGTTGCGGTAGCAGATGAACACGGAAAGATTATTGTTCCCTTCGATTACGATGACGCCAAAGCAGTGAATAAATCCGTTGTTGCAGTTTCCCGGAATGGCCTTTGGGGATGGGTTTCGGCTACAACAGGAGAATTACTGCAAGAACCAAAATTTGAATACGTAACGAATTTCTACAGTGATGACTTTGTCGAAGTCAGAGATGGGGAAAAGGCCGGATTGGCCCGTTCCGACGGACAGCTGATTATCCCTGTCCAGTACGACGAATATATGCGGATTCTATACTATGGAAAGGACGTTCGTTTTGAAGCAAATATTGCCGATAATTCCTATGTTTTTGATACCACCGGAAGCGTCATTATCTCGGGACACGAGCTTTACCAAGCTATTACTGGATCCAATTTTTTGGTTTTTAAAGAGAAGGATCATCTCGGGATTATAGACCCATTCTCCAAGAAAGTGATTGTCCAGCCCTCATTGGACTATATTGGCAGTTTCAATCGTGACCTTGCCATCGCTAAAAGAAAAGATAAATATGGGGTAGTAACTATTCATGGTGATATCCTTTTAGATTTTGAATACGATGAAATCAGTTTTTTAACTGCTGCGGGGAGATATGCCAGCGAATTTGTTCCTACGGTGTCTTTGGCCGCTAACGGATTAGGAGGGGAGAGAGACGAAAATATGAAGGCTCGAATGCGGTATGATGCAGAGATGAACGAAAAGCCCTATGTAATAGCAGTAACAAAAAACGGATTAAAAGGAGTTTTTAGTTGGGAGGGACAACCTATTCTGCCTATAGGAAAATATGATGGTATAGATCGACGCTATTGCAATGGAAAAAGCTTCTATCACGTAGAAAGTAAAGGTAAAATGGGAATCACCGATGACAAAGGAAAAGAGATCTTGCCAGCGATCTATTCTTTGGATGGTTCTTACCAATTTTCTAAAAGAGCAATCGAACATGAATATCCGCTGCTAGATCGCTATATCTCCTTTTCAAATGGAAAGAAGGAGGGTGGTTATCGTGAGAAGATTGGATTATTTGACTTAAAGCTGGAGAAAATAGTCATTCCAATAGCAGAACAAAATATCGATATAGTCAGCAGCAACCGCATACTGATCCGTAAGAGTCTTGAAAACTATGAATCTGCATTTTATTCTTATGATATAAAGCAAGATAGGATGGATACACTGCCTGATAATATGGAACAGTGCCATCTGTTGTCGGATCGTTTTTGGCTATTAGAGATGAAAAATAAACAGTACAGACTCATAGATTTTGATAACAAACTGATTTATGAAAATCCAGATTGGAATACCAATCCATCTTATTATTTACTTCGGTTTCCTGAGTATGACAAAAAGAACTATGGTGAGTTTTTTTACGGTCTGAAGAAAATATACGGTAAAGAAGGTAATCTGTTTATCAACGATAAAGGAGAAGAAAAACGCTTTGAAGGAGTAGATCAGGTGGATGCTTTCTACGAAGGAATCGCTTTAGCCGCAAAATTAGGACAAGTGAAGGGAGAAGAAAGAAAAAAACATAAGTATGGAATGATTGATACGGAAGGACGTGTAGTACTACCATTCGAGTTCGATAATGTGTACGCTGCCAGTTCCGATGGACGTGTTTTACATGTTCAGAAAGGCGAATATCATGGTATGGTGAGACGGGATGGTACTATACTGCTGGAGCCTATTTTTGATGATATAAGTTTTAGCTCTAGTTATCCTACGGTCATGATTGTAAAAGACGGAAAATCGGGGATGGCCGATACCAATGGAAAGATAATAATCACAGCTGATTACGATGTAATCCGAAGAAACTATCAGGCGAAGGACAAAACTTGGCCTGTCATGGTAAAGCAGGGGGGATGGTATTATCTGATAGACGAAAATGGGCATAAAGCCCCGATTAAGGCTAAAGAAAAAGAATAAACAAAGGCGGCTATTTTAAGGCCGCCTTTGTTTTTAATCCGTTCCTCCTCCTAAGGAACGGTATAAATCGATAACGCTATTTAATTTTTCCTGTTCGAGGTTATTACGCTCCAGATCATTTTGGAGTTTCGCATTCTGTGCGCTGATGACTTCGAGGTAGGTCGCCATACCACTTTTGTAAAGTAATAAGGCATCGTTTGTCGCTTTATCCAAGGCAGCACCTCTTTCCAATGCAAGCGTTAGCCGGTCTGAGCTGCCCTTATAGTTTGCTAGACCGTCAGATACTTCTGCTACTGCTAATAGCGTCACTTTTTGGAATTGTATAGCTGCCTTTTCTTGTTCTATCACAGCTGTTTCGTAGGCCGTTTTCAATTCCTTTTTTTGGAATAGAGGCTGTGTGAGATTCGCAGCTATATTTTTTGTAATTGACCCTGGTAAGTCGAACCAGTTTTTAAATAAGAAGGAGTTCAACCCTGCCTGAGCCGAAAGACTTAATGAAGGATACATTGCTGTTTTTGCAAGCCCTGTCTTTGCGTTGAGTGCAATCACATCATATTCTGCTGCTTTTAGATCCGGACGTCGGCTCAATAAATGTGCAGGTACACCAGTATTGAAAAATACCTGCGGAGTAAGCGCTCCTAATTGCGTTGTACGCTGGACAGAATCCGGGTACATACCACATAGAATCAATAATGCATTTTCTTGAATGCGAATAGACTGTAATGATAAGGGGACGATTAGTTCTGCAGTCTTCTTCTGCGCTTCAGATTGCTCTATAGCGAGCGAATTCACTTGCCCTGATTGATATTGAAGACGGGTGATACGCAGCAGATCCTCGCTCAGTTTTACGTTTTCCTGTGCGATTTTCAGTTGTTCATCCAATGCAACCAAGCGATAATATGCCTGGGCGACCTGAGCGATAATGCGGGTCCGTAGCGCAGTGTAATTTTCCTTTTGACCGAAGTATGCAGCTCTCGCCTGTTCTTTATACAGTTGAGACTTGCCCCAGATGTCGGCCTCCCAAGAGACGTTTACCGTCGCACTATAGTCATCCATGTATTTACTATTGGTGTATTGGCTACTCATAGCACCATTGAGACTATTATTAGAAGACCATCCTCGGCTAGCCCCTAAATTCAATGAAGCGGTAGGGAGCATCGATAGTTTGGCTTGTTTTAGCAGCAAGTCAAGCTGGTCGATGCTTTTGAGCGCAATCTGTAAATCATGATTGTTGTCTAAAGCTTTATCAATTAATGTAATCAGTAAAGGGTCCTGGAAAAATGCTTTCCAGGGCAACTGTATACTATCAGCTGTCAGCGTGAGTTCCGTACGATAGTTCTCTGGTAGATCCAGTTCTGGTCGTTTATATTTCTGAGTTACAGAGCAGGAACTCACAAACATAATGGTTGCAATTGCGCTATATAATATTTTCATCGTGTTCCTTTGTATTATGATTTAATATTTAACTCGTGTTGTATTTTCTTCGCAGATACCTTTTCCTGTAGATATTGGAACAGGGCATACAGAATAGGAATAATAAATACACCCAATAGTACACCACTCAACATTCCTAAAGCTGCACTGATACTGATCGAAATATTACCAGTTGCCATACCTCCAGATGAAGCCATTAACGGAATCATACCTGCTATAAAGGCCAATGAGGTCATGACGATTGGGCGTAAACGCGATTGTGCGCCAGCGATAGCAGCCTCTATAATCGACAAGCCAGATTTTCTACGCTGTACAGCATACTCCACAATCAGGATCGCATTTTTGGCCAGAAGCCCAACAAGCATAATCAGACTCACCTGGACAAAGATGTTATTGTCCAAACCTATCGCCCGTATCCCTAAGAATGCACCAATGACACCCGTAGGTATGGATAGAATCACCGCAAGCGGCAATAGGTAACTTTCGTATTGTGCCGAAAGAATCAGGTAAACAAAGAATATACATAAACTGAGTATGATAATAGTCTGATTACCGGCTGATTTCTCTTCAAGACTAAGTCCCGTCCACTCATAACTATAATCCGATGGTAAGCTATTTAGAACAGGCTCTATACGGCTCATCAGTTCACCATTACTGACCCCAGGTTGTGGCGATACATTGATGGTCAGAGCGTTGTATAGATTGTATCTGTTCACCGCTTCAGGTCCATATACCTTGTTGAGCGTTATTAAGGTATTGACAGGTACCATCTCACCTTTAAGGCTTCGGACGAATATGTTATTGAAGGCGTCCTGGTCCATACGAAATACACCATCGGATTTGACACTGACTCTATAGAACTTTCCGAAACGCGTAAAGTCTGCAGACTGATCTCCCGAGAAATAGGCCTGTATGGTGTTCAATAGACCTGCAACACTCACATGCATTTGCTTGGCCTTATCTTCATCTATTTCCAGCTCGAGTTGGGGATAGTCTGTGCGGAACATCGTGTATGCGTAAGCCACACCTGGCGTCGCCATCAACTGACCTATCAGCTCATCTGCTTTGTCTTTTAAAACCTGAGGGTCACGGCCTACACGGTCTTGTAATGCAATTTCGGCATCGTTCGTGATACCATAGCCTTCTACAGGTGGCATTCTAAAAGTAAGGATACCACCTTCCTTCACCTGCATCAATTGTTGCGATATGGATTCCGTGATCACATTAATGTCTTTAACTGCACCACGTTCTTTTTGAGGCTTGAGCTTGATAAATCCCATACCGTATCCCGACCCTGCACTACCACTCAGTAGGTTGAATCCGGTGATTGATGTGTTCTCCTGTATCGCTTCATTGCCTTTCAGCATGTCGTTGACTTTCTCGGCTACCTCCGTTGTTTTAGTTAAGCCCGTACCAGGAGGCATGGTCAGGGAGTACATTAGCAGACCATCGTCTTCCATCGGTACAAAACTTTTTGGAGTACTCATCAAAAGGTACCCTGCTAGTCCGATAGTGCCTAGGATTATCCCGGCAGCTAGTGCTTTTTTACGGAACAAGAGTTTTATTCCTGCGATATATTTTCCGGTCAGGTTTTCAAATCCCGCGTTAAAGGCTGTTGTAAAGCGTTTTACAAAGCCCTTTTTCTCATGACCATGCCCCTCTCCATGATTGTTTTTTAGAAACAACGCGCATAAGGCAGGAGTAAGGGTCAAGGCATTGACTGCCGATATAATAATCGCAATCGCCAGCGTATACGCAAATTGCTTATAGAATAATCCTGCTGATCCGGACATAAAGCCGATTGGTACGAATACGGCAGACATGACCAAAGTGATGGAGATAACAGCCCCTGTAATTTCACCCATAGCTCCATAAGTCGCATCTCTTGGACTAAGATTGGTACCTTCCATCTTACCATGCACGGCCTCTACGACCACAATAGCGTCATCGACCACGATTCCGATGGCCAGCACTAGCGCGAATAGCGTCAATACGTTGATGGTAAAACCAAAAACTAAAAGGAAGAAGAAGGTACCTATGATCGCGACAGGAACTGCAATAGCCGGAATGATGGTCGAACGTAAGTCCTGTAAGAATAGGAACACAATGATAAATACCAATATAAAGGCTTCAATCAGTGTTGCTTTTACCTGTCCTGTGGCCTCATCGAGCCGTTCTTTTGAACTGATTACCTTAGAATACTTGACTCCCGGAGGGAATGATTTAGACAGCTTTTCTACTTCTTTATTGATACCGATTTCAATCTCATTGGCATTAGAGCCTGTCGCCTGCATAATAGCAACAGATACGGCATTTTTTCCATTGGTAGTGTTGTCTCCACTATAGGATATGGAACCGAATTCAACCCGGGCCACGTCGCTAAGGCGCACCAGGTTTGATTCTTCATTTTTGACAATAATGTCTTCGTATTGCTCTGGCAGGTTTTTCTTGCCTTTGTAACGGATTACATATTCCAATGCTGCATCCGATTCAACCCCGAGTTTACCTGGAGCAGCTTCCAGACTCTGATCCGCAATAGCGGCAGAGATGTCTGCTGGTTCAAGGGCATGTGCGGCCATCTTCTGTGGATCTAGCCAGATACGCATAGAGTAATCTTTCATACCATACACTTCTGCCTTTCCGACACCTTTTACCCGCTTTATCTGTGGCAGAAGGTTGATGTTAGCATAGTTTTGTAAGAAGGTCTCATCATAGCGTGAATTGTCTTCTGTGTACAGATTGAATAGCAATACCATACTGTTTTGCTGCTTCGATGTAGTGAGCCCCATGCGGACTACCTCCTGAGGTAGGATAGGTGTGGCCTGTTGTACACGGTTCTGCACGTTGACTGCTGCCTGATCCGGATTTACCCCTTGTTTAAATACGATAGTGATAGAGAATGAACCATCATTACTAGCGGTAGACCGCATGTATTCCATATCCTCCACACCATTTATCTGTTCTTCTAGGGGGGTGACTACAGAACGGATTACCGTCTCACTGTTACCTCCAGGGAATGAACCCCACACAGATACGGTAGGCGGAGCGATATCCGGAAAACGGGTGATAGCCAATCGGCTAAGACCTAGGATTCCTAAAATCACAATGATTACAGAGATTACCGTCGCGAGTACCGGACGGTCTATAAATTTCTTTAGCATGATATACTTGTATTAGCTTGTGCTTATTGCATCGATAACGTGGTGTCTTTGGCTACTACTTTTAAGCCATCCTGTAACATATCGATTCTGTTGATTGCTATTTTGTCTCCTTGCTGTATGCCGGATTTGACGAAATAGAGGTCTTTTGTGCCCCCTTCGATTTCGATAGGGACCATGCTGACCGTACTGCTATCAGATAGTTTGAATACAAAATACTTGTCCTGAATATCCTTGACACTCAATTTGGGCAATTGTACAATAGCATTGATGGTACGATTGAGCATCACCTTGGCTGCACCTCCCGAGCGTAACAGTTTGTCCGGATTACTAAACACAGCCTTCATTGTAATACTTCCAGTAGCCTTATCAATGTTTCCACTTGCACTTTCTAAAGTCCCTAACTGATCATATGTTGAACCGTCGGCCAGAATTAGTGTGACCTGCTTGCCATTTTGCGATAGCATACCTGACTTTTGATAACCAAGGTAGTCTGCTTCGCTTAGGGAAAAATACACTTGTACGGAGCTAATATCCGACAGAGAGGTAAGAGCAATCGGATCTGCCGGAGATACGAGCGCTCCTTTACGGTTAGGGATACGGCCGATATAGCCACTCACCGGAGCTTTTACTACCGTAAAATCCACATTGATTTTTGAAGAGCCTAAATTAGCTTTTGCCTGCTCTACCTGTGCACTGGCAGACTCGTACGTTGCGATAGCAGTTTTAAGCTGTATCTCAGTGACGACCTTGCCATCTACTAATGGTTTAAGCTTTTCAATTTCTAGACGAGCTGTTTCCTGTGCCGCTATTGCTGCTTTGAGTGCAGCCTGTCCATTCTTGACCTGCTCTGTATACACCTCAGGACTGATGCGAAAGAGTGTCTGTCCTTTCTGAACAAAATCTCCCTCTTGGACGAGGACCTCGGATAGATAACCTGTAACCTGTGGTTTGATTTCGATATTTACGATACCTTCAATGGCTCCTGGATACTCCTTATGGGTATTTACATCCTCTACTTCAAGACGGATGAAATCCGTTTCTACAGCCTGCATTGCTTCATCATTGTGCTCTGATGCTGATGGTGCACAAGAGGTCATGAAAAGGGCGATTGCCGATGTGTAAATTAAAGCGATTTTTACGTGATTCATTGTCATCATAGATTCTACGTTCTTTGTTTTTTAAGGATGCAAATAAACGTAGACCTTTGATGTAATAAGGTTATTGTTTTACTGAAACGTAGAAAATGGGGACTGAAATGTGGCGGTTAATACCCCAGCCACGTTTTGATTTGAGGTGCCTTCTCTCGGCTAATAATGATTTCAGTATTTTCATCTCCTTTCAAAACAATCTTCAGCTTCGAATTAAAATAGTTGAAGATACGTGCTATCGAGTTGATATGTACAATGTACTGTCGGTTTGCCCGAAAGAATAGTTTAGGGTCCAGCTGTTTCTCCAGTTCGTCCAAAGTCTGAGGAAGAATAATTTCGTTATTATCTATTAGGCGGGCTCTAGTAATCCGGGATTCGGAAGAGAAGTATTGAATGTCGTCCGCCAGAATAGTTTTAAACTCATCTCTATAAGGAATCAGGAACCGACTTCGGTATTCCTTAGGTTGAAAAGCGGAAAGTAGTTTTTCGAAAGACTGTCGGTCCGAAGTGGCCGTTAGGTAATCTAATTTTTCAAAAGCTACTACGAGCTCGTCCCGATCTACTGGCTTTAACAAATAGTCTACACTGTATTGCTTAAAGGCTTTTATGGCATATTCATCATATGCGGTCACAAAGATAATAGGGACATCTATTTTAATCTGATTGAAAATTTCAAAACTCAAGCCATCTGAAAGTTTTATATCCATCATTATGACATCTGGAAACGGGTTATTGGATAGCCATGCTACACTATCAACGATGCTTTCCAATACTTCAAGAACGATGGCTTGTGGTCTGATTTCGTGAATCAACCGCTTTAACCTTTCTGCATTAGGCTTTTCGTCTTCAATGATTAAGATATTCATACAGTTTGTTTTAGTAATGGTACAGTGACGCTGAATGTTTGGTCATCAGATTTTATGTGCGGTGGTGTAGCGTTCAGTAGCTTGTAACGACGGACGATATTAGAGATGCCTATTCCTGATGAAAGTGTGACAGTCTCGATAGGCCGTCGACTATTCTCAACAACGATACATTCTTGGTCATTGGAGTATATCCGGATAATGAGTGGGTCTTTACGAAGTGTTTTATTATGCTTCAATGCATTTTCTACCAACATCTGCAGTGTCATAGGCGGGATACAGAGCTGATTATAGGTTGTATCGATAGCTGTTTCAAATTTAACACCTTCTCCTATGCGCTGTTCCAGTAAAAATATATAAGAGTTGAGAAATTTGATTTCCTCCTCAAGCTGAACCAGATTCTTTTTGGAATGAACGAGTAGATAACGATATAGCTTGGTGAAATTTTCCGCGTATTCGTGTCCTAGCTGTTGATCCGTTAATATAAGTTCCGATAACACACTGAGATTGTTGAACACAAAATGAGGGTCCAATTGAAGCTTTAAGGATTGCAATTCGGCTTCTACGGCCAGCTGATTTTGCTCTACTGCATTAAGCGCCGCATTTTTCCAACTTGTGATAAGATAGTCGCCCGTATTGATGGCCATTATGGCAAAAGAAATTATTAAGCTTACCACAAACCAACGGATAGATTCTACCGTATCTTGTATAGTAGGTTGGCTTTCCTTGATGTTTGGGTCGTCAAAGAAAGCGATAAAAAATAGTATCTGTAGATAAAGCAGCAGTAGTACGGCAACAAGAGTTATACCTGATTCGATAAGTAGCCTTTTGAGTGGATTATCTTTCCAGGAAACGTAGTTGTTTAGTTTCCTGCCGATCACGATACTGGCTTCGGATACAGCAAAACAAAACAAAAAGGAAATTATACAATCTATTAAGAGGTAGTCCCATCCATGTTGGAAATAGTTTTGCCAAAAGTAAGACAAGGGATCAACGATATAGGAAACAATATTGTACAAGAGGAATGCAGATGTAGCAATGACTATGCGCTTGCCCATGTCAGTAAAAAAAGCATCCTTTTGAGAGCCTGTTCGATTGATTACTTTAAATTTATTCTTCAATATCTTCCTAGTTATTGGCCTATAGCTACAAAAATCCGAAAAAACCTTTACAAAGCCATCTTGATATATACAAAAGTAAAACTCAAGGCAGGTATTTACCGGTAATTGTCAAAGCTAAGTAAATGTTGCATGCTATCTTCCGCTAATTGGTGTGAGAAGAAGATAATGTCTACTGAACCGTATATAATAGCTCATGAAACATGATCTTAAACGGTGTACTATTTTTTTGTTTGGACTTTTTGTGCTTATTTTATATTTGTATTGTAAAATAGGCTTAACTACGGATACTTATGGAGTACGAATACATTATTGAGCAGATTCCTTCTTTTCTTAAGAAGAATATACAGCAATCAACAGAAGATATAGCCTACTGTTTTCACAATGAGACTCATGTATCGGATGTCGTTGCTGCGGTACGCGAAATGGCCGATCATTATAAGTTATCTTCCAAAGATAGGTTTATTGTTATTACAGCTGCGTATTTTCACGATGTAGGTTATTTCCCTGGTGGTGCACAGGACCATGAGGTGCGTAGTGCCGAGCTTGCTGATCAGTTTCTCCTTGGCTTTGCTGTTGACGAAGAAGTGCGGCAGCAGATCAGAGGATGTATATTGGCCACTAAGATGCCCCAAAGACCAGAAGGTTTATTACAAGAGATTGTTTGCGATGCAGATTTGTTTCATTTGGGAGGTGTAAATTTCTCTGAACGTAATAAGTTAATGCGTAGAGAAGTAGAGTTGGTCAAAGGGCAGCCGATAGACAAAGCATTATGGCGTTTACAGACCATAAAGCTTATGGAAAACCATCACTATCACACGCAATATGCACGAGGACAGCGAGAGAAGCTAAAACAACAAAATTTGAAATCATTAATGGATAAGAATAGTGGGAACGTGGTAGAGAAACAAAATACAGTAAAACTAAAAGAGAAAAAGTCTCGTCCCGAACGTGGTATCGAAACGATGTTTCGGATTACATCATCCAATAACCAACGGCTTAGCGATATGGCAGACAATAAAGCTAATATCCTGTTGACGGTCAATTCTATTATTCTTTCTGTTGTAGCTGCTGGATTATTACGGAAGTTAGATAGTAACGAACATCTCATTATACCGACGTTCACCCTAATGACAGCCGTAGTGATTACGATGGTGCTGGCTATTCTCGCGACTATACCAAAGATCCCTAGTGGTTTTTTTAAAGAAGACGAAGTTCGGAATAAGACGGTCAATTTGTTGTTTTTTGGTAACTTTTTTAAAATGCCTTTCGATGCTTATAAGGCAGGAATGGAAGAGGTTATGGAAGATAGCGGTTTTTTATATGGTATGATGACGAAGGATGTCTATTCTCAAGGGGTTGTATTGGGGCGCAAGTACAGATTGTTGCGTTATGCCTATGGTATATTCATGTTTGGTTTAGTTTTATCAGTGATTGCTTTCTTCATAGCAATAGTAACTTATTAGGGATATGACAATACATAATTTAAAACTGCCTATAAAGAGATTGAGAATTCTTCTCTGCTTGACGTTCGGAATTATTATCAATAGCCTATGGGCCTGTAATCCCAAGGCGGCTAAGCAAGAAGGGGCAACGGCGTCGCAGGATACAAGCCAGTTTTCTTATACCCTGAGTTCTGGTCAAGCTTTCACTATGCCTACTGTATTGGATGAAATTTCCGGTATCACTTACCTCTCGGATTTTCCGCATACGATTTTTGCCGTACAGGATGAAGAGGGGATTCTCTTTGCCTTCGATCTGGAGAAGGGCGAGATTGCTTCGGAGTTCAAGTTTGCCGGTCGTGGAGATTATGAGGGATTGGCGAGTGACGGTACATATTTTTTTGTGCTCAAGAGCAATGGTGATATATACAGTTTCCCGATAGGTACAAGCGACAAATCGGCAGTGAGACAACATACCGGATTATTGCCGAATGGCGAATATGAGTCTATGGCATACGATACACAAACGAAGAGACTTCATGTGCTTTGTAAAAGCTGTAAAGAGGATAAGAAGGCGAAGACGACGACAGGGTACTTATTGAATCTGTCATCCGATGGTGCATTATCCGTGGAGAACACATTTGTAATCAACATCGACGAAATAAGGCAATTGGACAAAACAATGGGTAAATCTTTCAAAGCTTCCGCTATGGCCAAACATCCTACCAAAGAAGAATGGTATATTATATCTTCTGTGGATAGGGCTCTTATTGTGACCAGCCGTGATTTTAATGTTGAGCAGGTAGTCCGTTTTGATAGAGATACTTTCGAACAACCTGAAGGGTTGACATTTGACGAACAGTTAAATCTGTATATATCCAGCGAGGCCGGAAATAAAGCGGAGGCTAAGATTTATAGGATCAAACCGAAACGATAGAATGATAAAGACAAAAAATGTCTACATAGATAAGCTGACGGCTGTAACGAGCGACGGGAGGGGGCTGTCCTTATCTAATTTTTATAATTGCTTAAAGACCCTAAATGGGACAGATGCGGTGACTGATGGGATTACCCAAATGGTCGTGGACCGTATTGAAGAGATGGAACGTGCAAAAGGGAAACTGTCATTGCACACTGCTCCTGATTTTTTAGAAGTATTCCAATTGATATTTGGTTGGGTCAATAACCTTGCCGAACGTAAGACCACAGCCTGGGGAGTATCTACGCCTATCCCATCGGTTTTATTTGCAGGGACGGAGTCTATGTACAGCATGTTGGAGCACACATTACAGCCTATTATTGATAATAGCTCAGGCTTATTCTGTAAAAATGCTATTGTTGTAGATAACATTATGTACGAGTTGATCCTTGATCGCTTATACGGCATTCCCATGACAATCAATCCCTACCTCTACGAATATATCGATGAAAAAGGGATTAAGAAATATGTACAGTTGACCGTTGACTTTAGCTATGTGTCTGTGCGCCCGGTGGCAGATCTGCCTAAGATAGATTTTTCTTGTGTCAATAAGCGGGAGATGCTCGAAGATGCGAACATACAGCCGCTTTTAGAAAGTATCCATCTGGACAATTTCGTTTTTGAAGGTTTCTCGATGCTGAAGTTTACCGATGCAACGGTCGATTTTGTGGTAGACAGGATCCAGGAAATGATTGCCGACTTTACCCAGTACACACGTACCGATTTTATAAACAGTCTTTTAGATAAAATAAAGAGTGTCTTGGATAAGGAAGACGTACACTGTTCGCTGTTTCCGATTCTGTACCTCAACGGTGTTCCCATTCTTAAGGAAGGAGTAGCGCGCAATTATTTGCTTTTTAGCGACTATATTGACGGTAATCTAGATAATATTGAAGACCATATTCTTAAATATTTAGAAGCACCTTTTGTCTTAGCATATCATATACATCCTGATTTCGATACGAAAAACGAATATTTTGTAGGGAAGATTCAATCTTTGGGAATACGTAGCTATGTTTGTTTTCCGCTCAAACATCAAGGAGAGCTTGTTGGCTTTCTTGAATTGCATACCCGTGGAGATTCGGAATTGTCGCCCCCCATTTTAACCCGGTTATCACCTTTATTTCCGGTACTCACTTTACTGGGGTATGACCTTCGTCTCCGGTTTAAGAATAAATTAGAGACGGTGATATTACAGCATTATACCGCTTTACAGCCAGCAGTACAATGGCGTTTTAATCAGGCCGCGGCCAAATATCTTAAAGATGACGACAATGCCAGTGAGATTTTAAACCTGGAGCGGATTACATTTACGGACGTCTATCCTTTGTACGGAGGAGTCGATGTTAAGGATTCGACCATGCTCCGAAATCTTGCCTTTAGAAAAGACAATAAGCGTCATTTGGATCGGCTAATAAATTTGATGAGTTACCTTCCTGAAGAGCGTTATCCAGATATGGCTGCATTAAAAAGCTTTAAGAGGAAAGTGGTTCAGGTAGAAGCTTGGCTGTCTACAGATAATAGAGGGGAATACATGCACGATATTACAGCCTTTTTTCAAGAAGAGGTGCCAACCTTCGTTTTGACATTATCTTGGTTAGATAGCGAGCTTGATAAGCAGATTAAAGTTTACGCGGAGCATCTAGGGGCTAATTATTATCAGGATGCTTTCGAAACTTCGCTACAGACCGTAAACACCGTCATCAGTAAAAATATAGGACAATTGAATGATTTTATCCAATCAAAATTTCCTTCCTATTTTGAAAAATTCAGAACGGATGGAATAGAATACGATTTCTATGTAGGACAATCTATTTCACCTTCAATAGCCTTCAACCCTAGTCTATTGAGACTATTCCGGCGACAACAATTGATATCAATGGCACAGATTAGCCGACAGATTGGTGAGCTCCAGGACAATCTACAGGTTGCGATGGAAACCACCCAGTTGGTTTTTGTACATCCTAACGCGATTGATATTTCGTTTAGAGATGACGAACGACGATTTGACGTCGAGGGCGGGTACAATATACGTTATCAGATGATAAAGAAGCGGATCGACAAAGTATTGATTCGAGGTACCAAAGAAAGGCTGGTTCAACCCGGGAAGATAGCTGTTGTGGTACAGGGAGAGGCTGAAGTCTCTATTTTAATAGAAGATCTTCTTTCTGTAGCAGCACTAGGCCTTATCGAGTCCCATGTTGAAGAATTGATACTTGAAGAACTGCAAGGAGTCAGCGGTTTACGGGCTTTACGTGTTAATGTGATTTCATAAAGGATAGGATGTATTATACGATATAAACTATGCAAGATAGCAGACGAGATACGATATTAAAATACAAAGCTATTGGTTGGAGCCTATGGCTCTGTGGTATAATGGCACAGTTTCCACTTGGTCTTTATGGACAGAAGGTCGATAGTACGAGTGCGTTGATAGCGCCGGAATATGATAAAGTAGGTCCCGTTCGCCGTTTTTGGTTTGGAGATAGCTATCGTAAGCTATATAATACCCCTGTACCTATGCGTGTAGTCGATCTGAGCACCGAAAAGGGAGGGTTACAGATCGTTAAGTTGGGTGGGGGCATGCAGACGCAATCGTTACGCCTGGTAGACCCCAAAGGGCGTGAATGGGTATTACGTTCTATACAGAAGTATCCTGAACGCAGTTTGCCAGAGAACCTTAGAAGTACGTTTATAAAGGATATCGTACAGGATCAGATTTCAATCACCCATCCTTTCGGTGCATTGACAGTTCCTCCGTTTAATGAAGCATTGGGAATTCCGCACGCCAAGCCTGAGCTCGTGTATGTCGGAGACGATGAGCGCTTGGGCGAGTTTAGAGCGGTATTTAAGAACAGGGCTTATATCTTTGAGCCCCGGATGCCTTTCGAGAATGAAAAAACAGACAATACCCTCAAGGTTATCCGTAAAGTGCTCGAAGATAACGATACCAGAGTCGAACAAGACCTGACACTGAGGGCGCGTTTATTGGATATGATTCTTGGGGATTGGGATCGGCACGAGGACAATTGGCGATGGGATCCTGAAAAAGAAAAGGGGAAAAAAACCTATACGCCCGTTCCGAGAGATAGGGATAAAGTTTATTACAAGACATCCGGCGTATTTCCTGTACTGCTTTCCCACCAATGGTTGAAAGCACATTTGCAACCTTTCAGTCCGCATATCAGAAATATTTCACACTGGAATTTCAACGCCCGTCATTTTGATCGTTTCTTTTTGAACGGATTAAACCAATCAGACTGGGAGTCAGAAATTAAACTGGTACAAGAGACACTTACAGATTCCTTGATTGAGAATGCGATGTTGGCCATGCCCGATACGATTGTCAAGTTGAGTGCCAATGAATTAGTTCATAATATCCGTTCCCGGAGAGATGAAATGTCCCATACCGGGATAGAATATTATAAAGCGCTGGCTCGTGTCGTAGATATTCCTTTATCTGCAAAATATGATTTTATAAAGCTGAATTACTAACAAGATGGTGTAATCGGTTTAAAAGTTAATAACAAGAAAAAGGATGGTACCGGAGGGAGGGTGCTTGTAGAACGTGATTTCTTGCCTCAGGAGACTAAGGAACTCCGTATTTATGGAATTGGCGGAACCGATAGCTATCGTATCGAAGGAGAAAACAAATCGCCTATAAAGGTACGTTTGATTGGTGGAGACGGCAGGGATGAGTATAATATTGGGTCTTCTTTCTCGAATAATAAAAAATTGTACCTCTACGATGATAAAGATACCTCGCTAAACAAAATACCTCGAAATCTAGGGTTACGCTACCGACTGAGCAAAGATACCGCTGTTCATGCCTACGATTATGAAGCTTTTGTCTATGATCGTAAAGGAGTGCTGGTTGACGTCAATTACGGTATTGACCGCGGCTTGATTATGGGGCTGGGATATATTATTGAAAACCAGGGATTCCGTAAATCTCCATTCGCTATCAAGCATGTATTCAAAGCAAGCTACCTGACGGGGAGAGAATCTTTTATGCTAAGTTATCAAGGCATAGCCAAATCAATTTGGGGAAAGCAGGATTTATACATTGATATTGAATCTCAAGGGCCATTTAATCTGAGCAACTTTTTTGGCTATGGTAATAATACGGTATATGAAAAAGGAGAAGATAGAGGGATACATTATTACCGCAATCGCTATGATGTTGTAAATGCGGATATAGCCTTGCTATATCCACTCGCTAATAATTTACGGTTGGGCTATGGTTCGTCTTCCACCTATTTCAATGCGCAGGAAAGTAAAAATAATGGAAGGTTCTTGGGTGATTACCAAAACGAGCATCCGACCGAGACTTTTTATGGAAGTAAGTTCTTTACCGGTGCCAAAGTCGGCATAGACTACGATAGAAGAGACAATTTCGAAAACACGAAAGAAGGAGTACACGCTTATGCTAAGATTAATTGGCAGTCAGAGATAGGGGGAGAGCGTAAACAACATACCTATCTGAATACCGCATTTAGCTTTTATCATACTTTTGGAAAAGATGTGGCTACATTGGCCAATCGTACCGGACTGGATGCGGTATGGGGCGACCCGTATTTCTTTCAGCATGCTCAGCTCGGGGGCGAGGGCAGTCTTCGAGGATTCAACTCCAGACGTTTTACAGGTAAGACGATGGTATATAATAACCTAGAAATGCGAGCCAAGCTATTTAGTTATGATTCGTATCTCGTTCCCGGAACTGTGGGGTTGGTCGGTTTTTATGATGTCGGTCGCGTTTGGATGACACAGGAAAAATCACAGTCATGGCATCATGGCTATGGAGGTGGGGTATATTTTATCCCTGCCGATTTAATGCTGATACAGGCTGCTTGGGGAATCTCTAACGAAGCCGTATTGCCGTATATCCGTATAGGTTTACGTTTTTAATGAGATAGGATTTATATGCAAGGAGTACGGGGAGTGTTGGGCCTCAATCAACCCATCAACTATAGAAACGAAGTTTTAGCGGGTCTCACCGTAGCGATGACCATGATTCCTGAGTCACTGTCATTTGCGATACTAGCCGGACTTTCACCGCTTACTGGCCTGTATGCAGCTTTTCTGATGGGGCTCGTCACATCTATCCTAGGGGGTAGGCCTGGGATGGTGTCTGGTGGAGCTGGTGCGACAGTAGTCGTATTGATAGCTTTGGCTTCTTCCCATGGTGTTCAATATTTATTTGCTGCGGTCATTTTAGGGGGAATCCTCCAATTGTTCGTCGGGTTATTCAAGCTAGGGAAATTTGTTCGTCTCATACCCCAACCCGTGATGTATGGTTTTCTCAACGGTTTGGCCGTGATTATATTCATGGCGCAGGTCGCTCAGTTCAAAACCGTCGAAAATGGTGTTACGGTCTGGATGCAGGGAGTCTCTTTGTATTGGATGGGAGGTTTGACTGTACTGACGATAGTTGTCGTCCTACTATGGCCTAAGGTGACAAAGGTTGTCCCCGCCTCTTTGGTCGCTATACTGATGGTGTTTGCACTCGTATTCCTGTTTAAGATTGATACTAAGAAGGTGATTGATATTGCTTCCGTCAGTGGCTCGTTGCCTTCATTTCATATTCCTATGGTGCCCTTTACCATAGAGACTCTCCAGATTATTTTTCCTTACGCTTTGGTTATGGCTGGTGTAGGATTGATAGAGTCACTGTTGACATTAAATATGGTGGACGAAATCACGAATACCAAAGGGAAGTCTAATAAAGAAGCCGTAGCGCAAGGAGTGGCCAATATTACAAATGGTTTCTTCGGAGGTATGGGGGGCTGTGCTATGGTCGCACAGACCTTGGTCAATATTGGAGCGGGAGCACGCACCCGTCTCTCGGCATTTATTGGGGCTATTACCATTATGCTGGTCATACTAGTTGGTGCTCCATTTATCGAACAGATTCCTATGGCGGCACTGGTAGGAGTAATGATGATGGTAGCGATACAGACCTTTCAATGGGTGAGTTTTCGAATTGTCAATAAATTTCCAAAACCAGATATTTTTGTTGGTATCCTAGTCGCTGCGATAACTGTATTATTGCACAACTTAGCGTTAGCTGTACTAGTGGGAGTGGTCATATCCGCTTTGGTCTTTGCCTGGGAGAATGCCAAGCGGATCCGCGCACGGAAATACACCGATGAAGATGGAGTAAAGCATTACGAAATCATGGGGCCATTATTTTTCGGTTCTACAGCAGCGTTTGCCGAGAAATTTGACGTTCTCGACGACCCTATGGAAGTCATCATAGATTTTAGAGAGAGTAAGGTGGTTGATATGTCAGGAATAGATGCGCTGCATAAACTTACCGAAAAATACCAACAGCAGGGTAAAACCCTTCGATTGAAACACCTCAGCGAAGACTGCCGCAGACTGTTGAAAAATGCAGAGGGAGTCGTAGATGTAAATATTATTGACGACCCCACCTACAAAGTGATGGTCTGAAATCGAAATATTTACTCGATTACCTTTTTAGTACAACTGTTGTAGACTTCTTTGATATCACTTACGTCTTTGAAATCACTGAACTCAATCTTCTTTCCTGAGCAGTCATAACCATGTTTAGGGGGCATTACACCACAGTTTATACACATGGTGTTGGCAAAATAAACCTGTTGGTTTTTGTAGGTGCCACGGTATAGATTGGTTTCCCATGACCCTTGTTTTGTGCATTTCAACTCGTTCTCATAACGTTTGACCATCTCTCCAATACATCCAGGTATCTCTACTTTTTCTTCTGATTTTTTACAGCCCAATACGGATGCTACAGCTACCAATAGGATAATAATCTTTCTCATAATAATTTAGTTTCAGTTTAGAGCTATAACGGCTATTGGAGCGATTTGCTACACTGTACCATTAAATAAATAAAGTAGACTTTTTTTCTAGCCAAACAGTGTGTTTGGTAGTTGATAATTTTGACACAGCTCGCGCATTTTTTTTGAGAAGGCCTTGCGGTAGTATAAAGGCATCTGTGCGTCATTAGCAAAATATCGTTCGTATTTGGATAGGAGCTCTGGATAATGTTTAGTAATAGCTCTCAAAACGAGCGTTTTACTAGCTGAAGGGCTATCCCCATGTAATGTCAGTGTAGCCGGAAAAATATACGAAATATCTAATGCTTTGAAGGTTTGAAACATCCAGTCAAGTTGTGCAGTTGTATCGGAGATAAAAGGTAGAAGAGGCATGAGGCTTACTCCACAATGGAGTCCTTGTTGCCGTGCAGCTCTTTGAGCATTTAGACGGGCCGAAGGGGCAGTAGCTCCTGGTTCGAAGATACGTGCGACAGTGTCGTCGATAGTGGAAAAAGAAAAGCTTAAAATAGCTTTGTGCTGTAACTTGTTCTGTAAGTCATCCGGTAAGATAGCATCTCTATCTATCGCTTTTAACAAATCAAAGTCCCGAACTACCAAGTCGGACTTCGTTAGTACATGTACCGGAAAACGATGATAGTGGATTACCTCCAAAAGACGCCTGGTCAGCTGTTCCGATTCTTCTAGATGCAGATAGGGGTCTGTGGCCGAAGAAAGTACAATGATACCATATTCCTTTTTACGGGCCCGTAATGTCAGTTGCTTGTCCAGAAGTTCTACAGCATTGTCTTTAATAGTCAGTTTATCTGCCATATTTATCCCGTATTTGCTGCCTCTGGTATAACAGTATAAGCAGTTGAATGAACAGCTGCTATAAGGATTCAGTGTATAGTCATCCAAAAACCAAGGGTCTCGTCGCTTCGTTTTATTCAGTATGCTTTTTGCAGAAATACGCTGTGTCATGACATTTTATTGCGAAGGAGTCCGATATTGATTTTCGTGCGGAACCATTGCTTCGTCGGCGGCGCCATGATTTCGGATGTGTACCTCGATACGATATCCGGGTGAAATCGGGCTACCGTTTTAGCCCCCCAACCGATGCCTTTTTTCGTGTGAAAATCTGTCGTATCTGTACAGGTCAGCAAAATCTGAAAAACAGATTCCACAAAATGCTTATCCAGTCCCTTTTTTGTGGCATAATGCGTAGCGACACCTACCGTTCGAACAATCCATTTATCGTCATGTTTCGCAAGTTGCTTTAGAATAGGAATAGTATCTTCTGGCTTAGTCAATAAAGCATAGCCCAGCACACGTTCGCCGATAATGTCGCATACATACCACTCGTTACCATATTGGATATAACTACAGGCTTTCGCTATAGAACCTTCAAAATCTACTCCTAGGCGTAGCTGCAAAGCAATACCTGCGAGTACTTGGCTACCAATTGTACGAAGTTCGATGATAGAATCCATAAGTTCTATTTGTTGCGCTAGTGGTACCGCATCCATAATTCGTGCAGCAGCAAATTCTAAGAGCGGAAATCTGATTTTCTTTTTCAACAAATCGGCATGTAATACTGCCACAAACTCCGCTCTACCTCTGTTTTCAAAGATGTCGAGTGATTTTGTTATAATGTCAGCTACAACGGCTTTAGAGGTGATTTTGTCCATAAAGGCTGCACTTGATTTACGCGCAATAAAGATAGCTGTTTCTGGAGCTACTCTTCTAAAATTTTCGATAGAAAGAAAACTCCAACTATAGATAATAAACTAATTGAATATATTTCCTTAGTTTTGAACTACTATTTAGTAGCCTGTGAAATATCCGTGTGGCACTGACGGCCAACCTGGATGACTGCGAAGCAGCATGTCTGCCATTAGAAATTTAAAATAGGCCTAATATAGGTTAATGACTATAAAAAGTAGAATTGTTTGCATATGAACATCCTAATTGTCGAAGACGATAGTCGCGTAGCTGAGCTTATTCAGCGTGGTTTGACAGAACATGGTTTTACCTCCATGATAGCCTATGATGGATTGTCGGCAAAGAAACTGGCGCTACAGAATGATTATGAACTGATTATTACGGATATCATATTGCCAAAAATGGATGGTTTGGATTTGTGTAAAGAAATCCGTCAGATAAAACCTGATGTGCCCATTATTATGCTCACGGCGTTGGGTACTACTGATGATAAAGTAGAAGGATTTGATGCAGGGGCTGATGATTACCTCGTTAAGCCTTTCGAAATGCGGGAACTCTTGGTTCGTGTCCGGGCACTGCTCAAACGGAATGGACGCCCTGTGGCTAATATGGGGTTTGTTCTGCGGTACAGCGACTTGGAGATGAATCTACACACCAAAGTCGTCAAACGAGGGGATGTAGAGATAAGCCTCACGCCCAAAGAGTTTAAGCTGTTGGAATATATGATGCAGAATCCCGACAGGGTATTGTCGCGGGTGGAGATTGCCGAAAAAGTATGGGACACGCATTTTGATACGGGAACAAATTTTATTAATGTATATATCAATTATTTGCGGAAGAAAGTGGATGAGAACTTTGATACAAAACTTATCCATACCAAATCAGGGATGGGCTTTATCTTAAAAGAAAAGTAATACAGACCTTGATTTCACCTCCGTAACTTTTTAAAATAAGATGTAATGCAGATTAGGACACGACTTACATTGCTTTTTACCTTGCTTACAGGGGCTATCCTCCTGCTGTTCGCATTTGCGGTATATCATACTTCCGTTAACAATCGGGAACGTGAATTCTATGCACTCCTTGAGAAGGAAGCGATTACCAAAGCCAACGTCTTTCTGAATGCCCGTGTCGACAAAGAAACCCTTCAGGATATATACCACAACAACCGTAAAATACTCAACGAAGTCGAGGTCGCTATCTATGATATGGAACACAACTTGCTGTACCATGATGCCGTAGATATTGATTTTGTAAAGGAGACACCCGATATGCTCAGCACATTGGCTAAGGAACATAGACTGAGCTTTTACCAAGATAAGTGGCAGGTGATAGGCGTATTATATCCCTATCAAGGCAAGGATTATATGGTGACTGCCGCAGCTTATGACGAGTATGGTTATCGAAAATTGGATTACTTGCTTAAAGCTATGTTAGTGGGGTTGGTCGTATCTTTATTGGTCATATATATTGCGGGTAAATATTTTTCAAGACGTTTCTTTCAGCCGATTAATGCGATGACAGAGCGTGCGCGCAGTATATCGGCTACTAATCTGGACTTACGCATTGAAAGTTCGGCAAATGGTGATGAACTGGCGGGTTTGGCAGACACGTTCAACGGTATGCTGGACCGTTTAGAAAGTTCATTCGATGCACAGAAGCATTTCGTTTCTAATATTGCACATGAGTTGCGCACCCCATTAGCAGCCATCATTGCAGAGCTAGAGCTTTCTACTTCGAGAGAGCATCTTATCGAAGAATATAAGCTTACTATACAAAGAGCATTGAATGATGCCAAACGGTTGACCAAGCTATCCAATAGTTTGCTTGACCTGGCAAAAGCCAGTTACGATCCTACGGAGATAACCTTTAAACCTACTCGAATCGATGAGGTTCTGTTGGATGCCTTGCATCAGGTACAGACTGCCGAGCCATCGTACCGTATAGGTTTAGAGTTTGATGCCGAAATCGAAGATGATACCTCTATTTCTGTGCTGGGCAATGCTTATTTACTTAAAGTGGCCTTTGCTAACCTGATAGATAATGGCTGTAAGTTTTCCGAAGACCATAAATGTACCGTATCTATAGGCTTCGATGCTCATAGCGTTATTTTAACTTTCGAAGATAATGGAATCGGTATCTCTGCCGAAGACGTAGAACGTATTTTCACTCCTTTCTTCCGTGGAGAGAACAAGACATTTACGGATGGTAATGGGATAGGACTCTCCCTGACCCATAAAATAGTGAATCTGCACAACGGAAATATCCATGTTGTTTCCAACCCCACAGAAGGCACAACATTCTATCTCAAATTGCCACATTTATAACGTATTCTAATAAAATTCTAATCTTTTTCTACCAACACTCTAACGCATATTTTGTTGTCATTATAGGAACTTTGTTTTTGTAAACAATAAAAATCTGTGACAATGGGAATTCTTGACTTTGCAACACGACTTGCTGTCGCTTTTTTATTAGGTGCGTTGATTGGTGTAGAACGGCAATGGCGCCAAAGAAGCGCAGGATTACGGACCAACACCTTGGTGTCATTAGGGGCTGCTTCATTTTTATTACTAGCTGCCGAAATCGCTGGCGATGCTACGGGTAGGGTAGCCTCTTATATCGTGAGTGGTATCGGTTTTTTGGGAGCTGGTGTTATTATGAAAGACGGCGGAGCAGTACAGGGGCTTAATACCGCTGCTACAATCTGGTGTTCTGCAGCAGTAGGGGCCTTGTGCGGCGTTGGATTGTATCCACAGGCAACTCTTGTCGCATTAGCGATTATATTGACCCACGTATTACTACGCCCACTGGGATTGCTGCTAGGTCGGATGAGTTTTAGTAAATCCGAGCATGAACAGTTGGATTACATGATTAAGCTCAAATGTAGCACCGATGTAGAGAATGCCGTACGGATATCATTGATGCAGATGTTAGGAAATGAAGATAGAGTACTCTTAAAATCATTATCCAGCGATGATACGGATGATAGGTCGCATGTCATCATTACTGCTATTATCCGGGCAGTCAACCCTCAGGATAGCTTAATCGAGCAGGTGGCGAGTCGGCTGACCATTCAGGAGAAGGTCGTAAAAGTACGGTGGGAAATTATCGGTGCAGAGTCTGAGTTATAATGATAGCACATCTGATAAATAGATTAGTAACAGATTTTGAAGCATTGAAATTAGAATAAACAAAAATCTTATGGCATTAAAGATGAACAACAGGATTAAGGATGCGCTCCAAACCACTTTGGGTTCCAGTGGCATGAATCTAGGGACGATTACCAAATTGAGGAATGCTTCCGCTCAGGATGAGAAATGGGTCTATGCCATGTTGGAAACCAACGAAGATGGTATTACCGATCGCATTGCAGAAGACCGACGTACAAAGTTCGGCCCCAATGAGGTACAGCATCAAAAGGCACCAAAGTGGTATATACAGTTGCTTCAGGCATTTGCGAATCCCTTTATATATATATTGTTAGCTATTGCGTTAGTGTCTTTTGTTATCGACGTGTGGTTGGCGCCTCATGGCGAAAAAGACTATATGACACTTGGTGTGGTGTTGGTGATGGTACTGCTTAGCGTCCTGTTGCGCTTTATACAGGAGTTTAGAAGTAATAATGCGGCAGAGAAGTTAAAAGGTATGGTCAAAACGACAGCTACTGTAGTCCGTAAATCAACGACAAAGCGGGAGATTGCGATTGCCGAATTAGTGCCCGGTGATATTGTCTACCTTTCTGCAGGAGACATGATACCTGCAGATTGCCGTATTTTAAGCAGTAAGGATTTGTTTATCAGTGAGAGTATGCTTACCGGAGAAGCCTTGCCCGTAGAGAAAAACCATTTGCCTATCCGCGATGCAGAAAATATGCAGGTCATTGAACTACGTAACCTCTGTTTTATGGGAACTAACGTCGTGAGTGGAACCGCAATGGCAGTAGTCGTGGCTACAGGCAATTACACTTATTTCGGTAGCATCAGTAAGTCCATAACGAGCGAGAGACCGGAAACAAGTTTTGATAAAGGGATTAATAACGTGAGCCTACTGTTGATTCGGTTTATGCTGGTCATGGTCCCGGTTATATTTTTGATTAATGGGTTGGTCAAGCAGGATTGGATGGAAGCGCTCCTTTTTGCGATTGCAATAGCTGTGGGCTTGACACCGGAGATGCTTCCTATGATTGTGACGGCCAATTTAGCCAAAGGGGCAGTCAATATGAGTAAGCGTAAGGTGATTGTAAAGCGCCTTAACTCCATACAGAACATAGGTGCGATGGATGTGTTATGTACTGATAAAACAGGAACATTGACATTGGACAAGATTGTACTGGAAAAGCACCTCAATGTGTACGGTATAGAAGATGATGAAGTGTTGAAGTGGGCTTATTTAAACAGTTACCACCAGACGGGACTTAAAAACTTGATGGACAAGGCCGTGTTAGAACACGTGGAACTACATGATTACCTTAAAGTCGAAGAGCAGTACCTCAAAGTCGATGAGATACCTTTCGATTTTGAACGTCGTCGTATGTCCGTCATCTTAAAAAAACATGACGGCAAGCATTTGCTGATTTGTAAAGGTGCAGTAGAGGAGATGTTGGCACTTTGTGATTATGCTTTTGAGCCCGGAGAAGATAGAAGTCTCCACGTAGAAAATGATAAGGCTATCCCTATGGATGATACCATGCGTCGGATTGTATTGCAGACTTCAAAAAAAATGAATGATGAAGGTCTACGTGTACTCCTTGTAGCGATTAAAGAGTTTGATGCATCGCATCCATTGACTTACGGTATTGGGGATGAAAAAGGAATGACATTGACCGGCTTTATCGGATTTCTGGACCCAGCAAAACCATCAGCTCAGCCAGCTATCGAGGCATTGCACAAGTTGGGCGTAGAGGTGAAGGTTGTGACAGGAGATAATGAGATTGTCACTCAAAAAATATGTAAAGATATTGGTATTCCCGTACAGCACATCGTGCGTGGTAGTGAACTCGAAGAAATGTCGGACGAAGATTTAAATAATTGCATTGAATCCGTATCGGTATTTGCAAAGCTTAATCCCTTACAGAAAGTGCGTGTCGTTAGGGCTTTACGTGAAAAGGGACATACTGTAGGTTTTATGGGAGATGGTATCAATGATGCTGCAGCGTTAAAAGAAGCAGACGTCGGTATCAGCGTGGATACAGCTGTCGATGTGGCCAAAGAAAGTGCAGATATCATCTTATTGGAGAAAGACCTTATGGTGCTTCGTAAGGGGGTAATCTATGGTCGTCGTACATTTGGTAATATCATTAAGTATATTAATATGACCACCAGTAGTAACTTTGGTAATATGTTCAGTATGTTGGGAGCGAGTGCCTTCTTGCCATTTTTACCGATGTTGCCGATGCACCTCTTAATCCAGAACTTACTATACGATATTTCACAGATATCCATCCCTTGGGACAAAATGGATGAGGATTTTATCCAGAAACCACGCAAGTGGGATGCTGCAGGGGTATCACGTTTTATGCTCTATATTGGTCCAATCAGCTCCATCTTTGACTTTGCGACTTTTGCCGTATTATTCTTTGTATTCAAGGCCAATAGTCCAGAACACCAGACTTTATTCCAGACAGGATGGTTTGTAGAAGGATTACTGTCACAGACCTTGATTATCCATATGATACGTACAAAGAAGATTCCGTTTATACAAAGCTGGGCTGCAGCACCGGTGGTGGCATTGACATCCCTGATTATGCTGATCGGTATTCTATTGCCATTCTCTCCATTTGCAGAGGCATTGAAAATGGAGGCATTACCACTTAGTTACTTCCCGTGGTTGTTTGCAATACTCTTTGCGTATTGTTTATTGACCCAGGTCGTTAAGAATTGGTTTATCAAAAAGTTCAACAGTTGGCTATAATTTTGAGTACTTTTATAGCTATATGAGTTTTGAAAATTTTCCAATATTAAATACAGCGCGTTTGCATCTGAGGCAGATTCAACCTTCGGATGCAGAGGCGCTGTTCTCTTATTTCTCGAAGGATGAAGTAACCGAGTTTTTTGACCTGCCTACATTTCAGGATATAGCAGAGGCGCATGAGCTTGTCAAAACTTGGCAAGACCGTTATGATAGAAAGGATACCATTCGATGGGCGATTTGCCTAAAGGAAAATCCAGATGAATTGATTGGTACGTGTGGTTTCCACAATTTCTCGAATGAACATTTTCGGGCGGAGATAGGCTATGAGTTACACCCTCGTTTTTGGCAAAAAGGAATGATGACCGAAGTAATAACATCTATCTTAGAATATGGCTTCTCGGAACTTAAGCTGAACCGTATAGAGGCATTTATTGACCCGGAGAATATCGCTTCCCGTAAACTGTTAGAAAAAGTAGGTCTTTCATCCGAAGGAATATTACGAGATTACTTCTTTGAAAAAGGTCGCTTTGTAGATGCTGAGATGTTCGCTCTTCTGAAGAAGGATTACAGCGGTTAAGAAGTGAAGGAGTGACGTTAGGTCAGTACGTCATTGCGAGAGGTTAGTTTTTTAACAAACACAGTGGAGTTTTAATGACAGAAAAAGTAACGTCATCCCGATAAATCGGGACAGGCTCTCGACCTTGTGGAGGACCTGTTCCGATACATCGGAAGGTCTACAAACTGTATAGGGTTAATTATATAGCTTCTAGATATCTCCGCTTCGCTCGGAATGACAACATAGTTTGTAAATCGAGCTTGCGAGCTCACTGTAGGTAATCTGTCATTGGTAGCTATGCGAAGCAATCTATTTTTAAGTCAGACTGCTTCATTCCATTCGCAGTGACGTTAGGTCAGTGCGTCCTTGCGAGTTATGCGAAGCAATCTATTTTTAAGTCAGACTGCTTCATTCCATTCGCAGTGACGT
>JBEBQJ010000041.1:0-31041 GCA_040395455.1 Sphingobacterium yanglingense
TGGATGATATATTCTAATATTAATTAAATTAAAAACGATGATTCTAAATCAAGATATTATTATACTGTTCACTATCCTCGGTGCGTAACTCTCCAATATAATCAGTGAAAGAATTTCTCAGTGTATTATTATCATCCCTCCCATAAGAATAGCTACCATATACCTTCAATTTATCCGAAAAGTCATGACGAATATTCACTCCAATCGACCCGGTGTTGGTAATTCCCTCTGAGCCACCGAACATACCTCCAGGGCCCCGTCCGCCACCGCCTCCTTGCCGTCCTCTAGCTCCTCCTCCCATCGAATTGAAATCAAAAAGATTGGCATTCATATTATTAAGATTTCCCAGCACGGACACCTGAGATTTGTCTTTAAACCCCATAAACATCCCTGTAGTCTGATAGCGTTCCTCGGTGCCCCCTCCCACTCGTAATGTTGTAGCATACCCTTCGTTGTATTTAGGGTCTATCTGTATATTTAGCACCTTTGTAGATTCTCCGGATTTATTACCAGTAAGATTAGCCATATCTCCAAAATCATCAACAATCTGCATTTTCTCAATGATATTAGCAGGGAGATTCTGCGTTGCTGTTTTCACATCGCCTCCAAAAAAGTCCTTCCCATTGATACGCACACGAGTCACCTGCTCGCCCTGAGCGGTCACATTTCCATCTTTATCCACCTCTACTCCCTGCAATTTCTTTAGGGCATCTTCTGCAACAGATCCCTCACGCAATTTTAAATCCTTAGTAGAATATTCTACCGTATCCCCTTTGACCTGGACCGTAATAACACCATTGATAACGACCTCTTCCAACATATTGGGAATACCTAACAGGACAATGTTTGGCACTAACATCCTATTATCCTCAACAGGAGTAAACGTATAGTTTTTCTCAAACTGCTCAAAGCCCAAACTAGAAACTTTGATCTTGAAAGATTGATCCTTCAAGTTATTAAAAGTATAAATTCCTCCAACTGAAGAGCTGGTCTTTAGTGTATCTGTCCCTGCAATATACTGCACTGATGCTCCTGCAATGGGTCTGGAAAGGGAATCCCTAAGAAACCCCTGCACTACCTTGTTGGATTGTGCCTGAACAGAAAAACTAACGAATAGCGCCAGCGCCACACTCCATGTCTTAAAAAAATCCATATATTTATTTTCCCTCTATTTTATACTATCCAGAAGCCAAACCTCTGTCTCTTCTTTATACGGATTTTTTAGTACTCCCCCTGTGGGACTTGCACCATAAATCTGTACATTGCTTGGTCTATTACGCGAATCCCCCATCTTCTTCATTTGAAAAAACTGCGTATTTATTCCTACCTGCACCGCAATTCTATCAGTTTTAAAATCTATTAACTCCAAGGGAACAACAGATTCGTAGACCAAAATATTATTCTCATCAAAACGTGCTACCGCCTGGATACCGTAGGTATTGTCAAAGGACAAAAGCCCATCGACGACCTTACTAAAACCTGATATTCGATATCCTCGAACACTTTTCAACAGCTCATCCTTTATATTGCTTGCATCAAGGTCCTCATTCTGACTTAAAGCCCGCAATCGTTCTCTATCTACAAACGGATATACCAGCTTAGCCCCTTCTTTCTTCTTTTCATTATAGCTGATATTTACAAAAACACCATTGCGCAGCGCCTCCCGCTGTAACATATCATCTTTAATACGAACTGCAACAAACAGTTTATCCTCATTCTTGCTGACGCCAAAAGACCAAAAATCGCTATCAGGGTTATATAATTTATCGGACCACTCCGCCAGATTCCCATCCAAAGCAACTTTCTCAATCTTCTGGAAAGTATAATCCTGTTTTTTTTTCTTCTGTGCGAATAGCACAAATGGACAACAGCAGATCAGAAATAGGATATTAAATTTATTCATCAGCAATTTATGTTTACTTTTACAAGACAAAGAGATGCAAAAGTTTCTTTAAATCGTCAATATCTTTACAAAAAAATGAAGAAGTAGTGTAAATAAGTGTTAACATGACGATATCACAGATAAGTTACACTGAAAATCAAAGTATGCTTTTATCCCAATTTCAAAATGAATTCGTAGAAGCTGGATGCGATGAAGCAGGTCGCGGATGTCTGGCCGGCCCCGTTTTTGCAGCTGCAGTTATCTTTCCAAAGGACTATTATAATCCTATTCTAAATGACTCAAAGAAACTGTCTGAAAAGAAAAGAAATGAGCTCCGTCCGATAATAGAACGAGAAGCTTTAGCTTTCGCAGTCTGTAGCGTAACACCTCAAGAAATCGACAAGATAAATATCCACAATGCATCTTATAAAGCTATGCACCTCGCACTGGATGCGCTAAGCCTTACAGCGGAATATTTGATTATTGATGGCAATAAATTTATACCCTACCAAACAGTACCTCATACTTGTATAGTAAAAGGCGACGGCAAATACCTCTCCATTGCGGCCGCATCCATTCTCGCCAAAACATATAGAGACGAATTTATGGATAGAATTGCGGACGAATTTCCTCAATATGAATGGCGATCAAACAAAGGCTATCCGACCATTGTACATCGAAAGGCTGTACTAGAGCACGGGCCAAGCATACACCATAGACGTACATTCCGCGTCACAGACCCGCAGCTAAAATTAGAATTATAAAGAAACGGGCTACCTAAAATTAGGTAGCCCGTTTCTTTATCGTAGTATCCAATATACTTATTTGGACGTTTTCTTTCTTCTACTCGAAATTACTACGACCCCAGCCAAGCCAGCGACTAAAATGATAGAACCTATTAACGATACTATATTTGAAGTCTTCATTGTCGGCGAGTCAAAAACGAACTCTACTTTATGATTTCCACCAGGCAGCTGTAAGCCTCTCAATATATAATCAGCCCTAATAATAGGAACTTCTTCGCCATCAACGTATGCTTTCCATCCCTTATCATAATATACTTCGGAGAAAACAGCAAAAACATCATTAGGTGCTGTATACTCGTACTCCATTTTGTCAGGATGATACGAAACAAGCTTGATATCAGCATTATTTGGACGTCCCAATCGGGAAGCATTGACTTTATTTTTAAACTCGTCGTGGACAAAAGCTTCTTTCGCCGGGTCGAAACTACTGATAGCCTGCATCTCCTGCGCATTATCCTTAACAAAGGTTACCTTGTCTACAAACCATGCATTTCCTGCTGCCGTAGATCTACGCTGAATGCGCTCTGCTCCATTGTTCGGATCACGGGTGATAACGTACCGAACATTAAACATATCCAAGACATCCTCATTAATAGCTCCATTGAACTGATGCTCCAATAATTCCTGAAAACGCATCAATTTAGCAGCATGATACCCGCCGAGATTTTTATGGAAATAGGAAGCTTTAGCATCTGAAAACGGATTTGTCGTCATATCAAGTACACGGTAGTGTGGATCCTTATCCATACGAATGAGCTGATCCACTTCCCGCTCCTGGATAGGATTTTTTGTAAGGCTTTCATCAACAAATGTATCATTGTTCAGATAACGCTTATCCACCGTCCAAAGATCCAATAACGTAATAAGACCTATTCCTATCACCAAAACATTGGCAGAAAGCTTCTTCTTAACAAAGAACCAAGTCAAAGCAAAAACGACAAGTACGATTCCAAAAGACCGCCAGGCATCTGCAGAAGCAAGGTCTGCCCTATCTTTTATTAGCTCTGCTGAGAGCTGGTTTGCCAGATTTGCATCACCAAAGTTCTGCGTCAGCATGCTTATAAACTCTTGATGAGTAGAGGCTTTAAATGCAAGAATGTTTGGCATCAACGCAACAGCCACACAAATGACACCAACAATACCAAAACTGTAAAGTACCTTCTTATCTAACTGAGCAATCTCGTTGCCTCTATTTATCAATTCATTGACTGCTAAAATAGCGAGCAACGGGATCAAAATAGATGGGATGATCAAGATTGATTCTACTGCCCTAAATTTATTATACATCGGGAAGTAGTCAAAGAACAAATCGGAAACGAAAGAAAAGTGTCGACCAAATGATAAAAGTATGGTCAACCCAATCGCCGAGAGGATCCACCATTTCAACCTATCCTTAACAATAAAAATACCTAAAACAAACAAGAAGATAATACCTGCGCCAAAATACCAAGGTCCAGATGTAAAACTCTTCTCGCCCCAATAAGTTGGTAAGCTCTGCGCCATCTGCAGTGCTTGATTTTGAGGCACCCCTAAGCCTACAAAAAACTTAACAGCATGAGAATCTGCTCCTAACACCCCTTGGCTCTTTCCTCCATAAGCATTAGGTATCAAGAAAGTAATATTCTCACCCACGCCCTGGCTCCATGCATATGCATATTCCTTATCTAAACCTGCACTTTTACCCCCTTCTTCAACCTTTACGATATTTGCCTTACCACGAGTGGTCAACTTGCTGTACTCATAAGTAGGAAATAAAACGGTCGCATTGACAGCTACCGCAATAGCCACAGCCCCTAACTGTAGGCCGGTAGCTTTCGCAAAAGCAGGAAGTTTCTTGTCTCGAATTGCATAATATAACTCAAATCCAACGAACACTAACAATGCAATGAACAAATAATAAGTCATCTGCACGTGATTGGTCCGGATTTCCAAAGCAAGGAATACAGCCAACAAAATAGGCCCCCACAATTTACTACCTCGATAACACAGCAAGACAGCTCCAATAATAGGCGCTAAATAAGCAATGGCATAGGCCTTATTGACATGCCCAGCTTCTATATAAATAAAGTTATAAGACGAAAAAGTAATCGCTATAGCACCTACTGCAGCCAACCAAGGTTTTATCCGAAGTACGCAAAGCAGAAAATAACTTCCCAAAAGGTAAATCAAAACTACATCAGCAGGTAAAGGAAAGACCGTTTTTATAACACGACTGACATAAGTCGTTATATTCGTAGTATGCTCATACCAAATCTGATAAGTAGGCATCCCTCCAAACATCGAATTGGTCCACTGTGGCGCATGCCCGTCTTTGGCCTTATAGTCGAAAAGCTCCTTTTGGCTTCCCATAGCCTGCATCACATCATGTTGCGACAATGCTTTTCCCTGCCAAACTGGAGAGAAGTAAAAAAACACTAACACAAAGAATATCGCAATAACAATCAAGTGCGAGGAATTCTCTTTAAACCAATTTTTCATCTGTAAATAATTTGTTCTTTAATGGCCATATGGAATATCCAGATTGTTTCCCTTGGTTTTTGAGTTTCGCAATCCTAGACATTTCATCAAATAATTTTTCTTTTAAAGGTTATGAATTCACCATGAGCATATTTTTCTATCATAGAGCTCATCATGTGTTCATGAATAAGTTAAGAGGTTATGCCTTTTATAAAGCTCAAACCTACATAAATTCATTTTTATATGCAATATAATTGCGCCTCATATAAAAGGTATTTACAGCGCTATTCCTGTGGTTCTTAAATCAGCTTCCTTTTTCAATCAATTTCTTAATATCTGAAAGCTCACCAAACAATACCAATAAGTCATTTTCACACAATAGGGTGTCTGACTTCGCAATTCCGGAGGCTTCCTTACGATGTACGGTCTTCCCTTTAGCAACCGCATCGGTCACTGTAACAGTCGTTAAGACAATAACCTTGTACCTATTGGTCAGGTCTGCATCCCTCAACGTCATACCGACATATTTGGAAGGAACTTTGGTTTCAATAATGCTATATCTATCAGACACTTTGAAGGAATCAACAATATCGACATTATCCAGTCGCATCGCGAGACGTTCTGCAGCTTCCTCTTCAGGCATGATATATTCGTCTATCTGCATCGCCTCCATTACCGTCTTTTGTAGGTCAGAAACAACCCGTCCAATAATTCGCTTGACACCAAGCTGTTTGACCAAAGCTGTTGTGAGTAAAGATGCGCCTTCATCTTCGCCAATGGCGATAATGACCGCATCACTATCCTTGAGCGGCAAGGAGGATACCGCTTCCCGATCCGTGGTATCAAGACATACGGTATGTGTAATCTTGTCTTTCAACTGTTCGACAATCTGTATCTTTAAATCCGCGCCAATGACTTCATGGCCCAACTCTGTTAAGTGTATACCTAATGAGCGGCCAAAATGCCCAAGGCCTAAAACTATATATTTCATCTATATGTCTATTTAGTACGCTAAAACAGAAGCTTCTCTGTTGGATAAATATAACTTTTGTTCTTCGTATTTTTTATAAAAGCAACAAGCAACGTCAACATGCCCACACGCCCCACGAACATTGTAAAAATAATAATCATCTTGCCTGCCGCACTCAATGATGGAGTCACTCCCAAGCTAAGCCCACAAGTGGTGTATGCGGACACGGATTCAAACAGGAGTGCCTTCATCGGTTGATCCGGATCCGAAAAATTAAGAAGCACAAAAGAGAATGTAATCGTCAATACGGAAAGGACAATGATAGCAAACGCCTTATTAATTGATTCTGAAGCTATCTTTCTTTTGAAAAGTTCGATAGAATCTTTTCCTCGCGCTAATGAAAAAATATTCATGAAAGCAATTGCAACGGTGGTGACTTTGACCCCGCCGCCTGTCGAACCAGGTGAAGCCCCTATCCACATCAAAGTGGTCAGCATAATCAAAGTAGGTGTGCTCACAAAATTGACATCAACACTATTAAAGCCCGCGGACCTAGAGGCATTGGCCATAAAAAGTGACGTAACCCATTCTCCAAACACATTCCCATCAGGAATCAATGTGTTATTTTGCTCCATCAGGAAATAGGACCCCGTCGCCATAATGACAACAATCGCATTACATAGGAGTATGAATTTAGTATTGAAGCTAAAAGGCTGTGCTTTGTGTTTATATTTCTTTTTTAAAAACACCATACAGATCAAAGCATTGATTTTGCCTTTGAGGTAAGTATAAAAGTTATAAACAGTACCGAAGCCCAATCCCCCCAAAACAAAAATCAGAACTAGAACAATCTGAAAACTATAATTGTATCTGTACCCAGGATTGCCAATTCCATCGGAAAGAATAGAAAACCCAGCATTACAGAAGGAAGAAATAGCATGAAAGGCGGAAAAAAATACACGCTCGGCAGAACTTTCAAAAAGCGCAGGATCTAATGTGAAATAAATAAATATACCTCCAATGAGCTCAAACAATAAAGTAATAAATATTATCGTCAATAACGTCGATACAACATCATTAAGCTTGTTTTCTCCCAAAATCTCACCAAACATCAGCTGGTTCTTAAAAGAGAAGCCCCCTGAGAAAAAATAACCAAAGAAACCTGTAAAGGTCATAATCCCCAATCCTCCAACTTGTATCAATAACATGATAATAGTCTGTCCAAACAATGAAAAATTGGTGGAAATATCGGTTACGGAAAGCCCTGTAATACACACCGCACTAGTAGCCATAAAAAAGGCATCAACAAAGCCTAGAGGTGCTTCTAGGGTTGTTCGAGGTAGCATGAGCAACACCGTGCCTATAAAAATCAGTCCTATGAAGCTGATTACAAATAATATCGTGGGATTAAAATAGAAGTTATCAAAAAACAAACTGCTCTTTGAAAGTTCAGATAAAAAGACAATTCCAATGCCCAGATACAACCACTCGTCTTTCGCGAGGTAGCTTGCCCATGTGACATTGGAAACACGGGCCAAAGCAACAATCAAAAAATACGCAACAACAATGATTCCAGAGTAATGTGAGGCTGTAATACCTCTAAAGGCTAATATAGAAGAGGCCGTTCGGATGAACTCTAGTGCAAAAAGACCATAAAACATAGCGACAATGGCTACTTTCGTATGTTTTGCTATCTGTGCATTCGTTATATAGCCGATATGTACTAATACAGTGACTGCACATACCATGCTAACATAGAACATAATAAGGTCTACAGCCTTGTAACGGTAACGAAATACAAACTTTAAAAAATCTGCAATAGACTTCATACTACAAACATAGTAATATATATTTTTGCTGAAGTCAATTACTTCTCCTCTACTTCAGTTTTTTCCTTCTTTTTGAACAGCCCCTTAAAGAATTTCCCTGTTTTTTTGACCACTCCTTTTGCTTCTGCTTGCACCTCTTTCGCTTTCTCTGCAGTACCTAGCAGTTTGGCCTCTCGCTCCGGACTAATACCAGCACACTGCTTAATCCCTTCAAGAAGACTTTGCCAAAGTGTCTTGAAGAATGTGTGCTCTGGCACACGTGTATAGTTAATCTTTCCAATGTGATATTTTTCATTTGCATCGGGATTACTATCATTTATCAGAATTTGATTAACAAGGAATGACGCCAGTTTGGATTTCTTACCATTTTCTTTTTCTGGAAGATCTATTTTTAAATTATCATAATCAAATTTAAAACTACCCCAGTTTTTACGGTCGGTCCCCTCCATATTGAAAGCAATTTTTCTAATATTACCAGAAGCAATCCCTACATTGAGTAAGGGGTGTAAAATACGGTTAAAGGCTGTCGCATTCATAGCCCCTAATGTACCACTATAGGTATGGTACCCGTTTTTACTTAACATATCAAATCCAAATTTTGCATGGAGCCGTCCAGCACCCATAACTTGCGCAGAGAGATCAGCCCTCATATACTTATCTTTCTTTAACACAGTCGTATCGTTCGTAACATTGGTTAGCGTTCCCTTGGCATGATTAAAACTGATGGCTCCTTCACGCCCAAATTTTGCACTCATTTCATGATAAGTTACGGTAATATTATCTACGAAAACGGTATCCAATCGCAACAGCTTTTTGGCCTTCATTAGTTGCTGATGCGGAGAATGTCCTATTTTCACCACAGGATACTTTGGATATCTTTTATCAGCGGAGAGATCTACTGTCCCGTTTTTTAGCTGAACCTTAGCGGCAATAGTCTGCTGATTATCAATCAGCCTCTTAAAATCAAGATGTTCCATGCGTAACGTATCAAACGCTAAAACAGCCATGGTCACATTCTTATTTTTTCTCTTAAAAAAAGAAGCCTTATTCACCTTAGGCCCGTAAAAGACTTTGGTTAATAACACATTCTGTTCTCTGGTGTTGATTCTTAGATCATCAAACTTAACACGATAGTAACCATCCGGCAGATCATACTCAAAATGAGGAATCTGTACGTCAACCATCTTAGTATAATAGAGACGTGAGGTATCAGCAAGAGAGGTTTCATCAACCAATACATCATGAACGTTGATATTCACCTGATCGAGACTGATGTGGCTGGTATTCCCCGCTTCGATTTTAGAATACTTGAACTTTACATTATCTATCTTGATATCCTTTACATTGATAGACCTGACGATATCTTTAACATTTTCATATAGCGTTTTTTGCGCATGTTCAGAAATGGTATCATTGTAGGCATGATATTCACTAATGAGATGGATACTAGGCTCCTCAAAAACAATGGAACGAATATTCAACCTCTTCTCAGACAGAATATCCATAAGACTGAACCGTCTTATCTTCAATGTTTTCAACTTGATATGATAGCGATTATTAGGGGCTTCTTTCAACAATACTTGCTGTCTATAAATTGCTGAATCTGGGATCAACTCTGCATTCCATAATGTCGCATTTCCGAGAGCAATATTCAAATCCAGATCATCATACTTCAAGGTATACAATCCGCCAGTGGATTTGTGTACAGCTTCTTTGAGCTTTGTCTCTACAATAGGTTTCCAATTTCTTCCATAATACCAAACCACTCCAGCTACGCCCAATATAAGGACCAACAATACAATCAGAATCCACTTCAACGCAAGCTTCATATTTGTTTCATTATTAATTTGAGAAAAAACAACCGAGCACGTATTTTGTTTTTTCTCAAATACACGTTATTTAATTCCGGTTATCTTCGTTGGCGTACATACTCAGATAACTCTCATAACGCGATTCTTCAATATCTCCTTGTTCGACGGCATCCAACACAACGCAACCTGGCTCATTGATATGACGACAGTTGTTAAATCTACACTTATTGAGATAGTACCGCATCTCGGGGAAGAAATGTGACAACTCCGTCTTTTCAATATCGACGATTCCTAGTTCACGGATACCTGGGGTATCAATCAATTTGCCTCCAAAAGGCAGTTCAATCATCTCAGCAAAAGTAGTCGTATGCTTCCCTTTGTCAGACCAGTCGGAAATACGTCCTGTGCGTAACTCCAATCCAGGCACTAGTCTATTGATCAATGTAGATTTGCCGACTCCAGAATGCCCTGAAACCAACGTAACCTTATCCTTCAACACATCCTGTAGCACATCGACATGTGTCCCTTCCAATGCTGACACATCGTAACAGGAATAACCTATGTTTTCATAAATCGCTTTATACTGTTGCAATATCTCTTTACCTTCTTCACTAAAAAGGTCTAATTTATTAAAAACAAGTATAGCTGGAATTCCATATGCCTCGGCTGTAACAAGGAAACGATCTATAAATCCTAAAGAAGTCGGCGGAGAAGCCAAAGTGACAACCAAAATGGCCTGATCTAAATTAGCACCCAAAATTTGTGTCTGCTTCGAAAGATTGACTGACCTACGGATAATATAGTTTTTACGTGGTTCCAATGTTGTAATGATACCATTCTCGCCAGAAGGCTCTACATCAAAGCCCACCCAATCGCCCACAGCAACAGGATTAGTGGTTTTTATTCCCTTTGTTCTGAATTTGCCCTTGATACGGCAATCATAAGAAACACCATCGTCTCCTAACACCTGATACCAACTACCGGTTGACTTTGTCACCAAACCTCTCATTTCCTATTAATGCTTATTTTTATTAAGTAATAATCCCAATCTGCACAAAAGTCGCAAAAAATATCAATATTACAGCTTATTGCCTCTGCTCTTTCCTTCTCCTAAATATAGGTAGTTGATGAAGGTTTTACTACCTTTGTCTAGTACACATAAACATATTATTTGTGAAAAAACTATTTCTTTTGGACGGGATGGCTCTTATTTATAGAGCGTACTTTGCACTCAACAAAGTCCCTAGGCTGACTTCATACGGGCTCAATACCGGCGCTATAATGGGTTTTACAAACACCTTACTAGATGTTTTAAAAAACCAAAACCCAAGCCATATTGCAGTTGTGTTTGATACAGCTGCGCCAACGAACCGACATATTGAGTTTGAAGCGTATAAAGCAAACCGCCAAGAGATGCCGGAAGACCTTTCTAAATCGATACCGTATGTCTTTAAATTGATCGAAGGGTTTAACATCCCACTGATTACCAAAGATGGTTATGAAGCGGATGACATCATAGGAACACTCGCCAAAGAAGCTGAAAAAGAAGGATTCACGGTATACTGCATGACACCAGATAAAGACTTTGGACAACTCGTATCGGAGAATATCTTTATTTATAAGCCTGCCCGAATGGGAAATGGAGCAGAGGTGCAAGGTGTGCCAGAAATATTGGAGAAATGGGAAATAACGGATGTGTCTCAGGTTATTGATATTCTAGGACTCTGGGGAGATGCTGTAGACAATATACCCGGAATACCTGGAATTGGCGAAAAAACGGCAAAAAAACTGATCCAAGAGTTTGGTAGCGTTGAAGGCATCATTGCCAATTCGGATAAACTGAAAGGAAAACAGAAAGAAAATGTAATCAATTATGCTGAACAAGGACTAATTTCCAAAAAGCTAGCAACAATTCTTTTGGATGTCCCAGTCAAATTAGACGAAGAACAACTACAGGTACAGCCTCCGAATAAAGAAATTCTCGAACCACTATTTGCCGAACTGGAATTCAGAACACTGGGCAAACGTGTTTTTGGGGAAGACTTCTCGGTCGGTGATGCTGCATCAAAAGCGGCGTCCGGACAAATGGACCTCTTTGCAAGCGAGCCAATGCAGGTACAGGTAGAAGATAACACTTCTGCTGCATCAGTTGGACCGAATAAGACAATTAAAGACACCGACCATACATATATTTTAGTAGAAAGTATCGAAGAGATCAAAGAACTGGTAACGATTCTATCCAAGCAACAAAAAATATGCTTCGATACGGAATCCACTGGCGTAGATCCTTTATTGGCAGACATTGTAGGACTATCTTTCTCCTTTGAAAAAGGAAAGGCTTACTATGTACCGACTCCTTCTGGTAGAGAACTGGCTCTGGACATCGTTTCCCAATTTAAACCTGTATTTGAAAATAGTGCTATCCAGAAAATTGGACAGAACATCAAATATGACATTCTGCTTCTTTCGCGATATGACATCGCTGTACAGGGCGACCTGTTCGATACAATGTTAGCGCATTATCTAATCGACCCTGATACACGCCATGGTATGGATATTCTATCGGAAACCTACTTAGGCTACACACCTATTTCCATAACTGAGCTCATAGGTAATAAAGGAAAAAACCAAGGGAATATGCGCGATGTACCAGTAGAACAAGCGAAGGAATACGCTGCTGAGGATGCGGACATCACCTGGCAGCTATATGAAACTTTTACCCCGCTTTTATCCGAAACAGCAACTCAAGAGCTTGCAGAGAAAGTGGAATTCCCGTTGGTATATGTGCTCTCGGAAATGGAAAAAAATGGTGTCAAGATTAACATTGACACGCTGAAAGTATTCTCACAATCCTTAGAGACAGACATTGCAGCTCTGGAACAACGTATTTATGAGAAAACGGGGGTACAGTTCAATATTGCTTCGCCCAAACAGCTCGGCGAGGTTTTATTTGATAAACTGCAATTAGATCCGAAAGCTAAAAAGACAAAAACGGGGCAATATAAGACTGGAGAAGAGGTCTTACTAGCCCTAGCACATAAATCTGATATCGTGCAAGACATTTTGGATTTTAGACAGTATCAGAAATTAAAATCTACTTATGTAGACGCACTACCCAATCTAATAAACCCAGAAACAGGACTAATACACACCTCCTATAATCAGGCTGTAGCTGCCACAGGACGTTTAAGCTCGACCAACCCGAACTTGCAAAACATACCTATACGGACAGAAAAAGGTCGCGAAGTACGTAAAGCATTCGTGCCTCGTTCGGAAGACCACATCATCCTGTCTGCCGATTATTCGCAAATTGAGCTCCGAATTATGGCTGAATTAAGTCAAGATGAAAATATGCTGGAGGCATTTACCCTAGGTCATGATATCCATAAAGCAACAGCTGCTAGAGTCTACGGCGTGCCTCTGGAGGAAGTAACCTCGGATCAACGTCGGAATGCAAAGGCCGTCAACTTTGGTATTATATATGGACAGTCAGCATTTGGGCTTTCTCAAAACTTAGGCATATCCCGAAAGGAAGCCGCAGAGATTATCGATCAATATTTCGCACAGTACAAGGGCATCAAAAACTATATGTCAAAAGCAGTAGAGTCTGCAAAAGAAAAGGGATATGCAGAAACTATTCTAAAACGTAGACGCTATTTAAGGGATATCAACTCGGCAAATATGACCGTGAGAGGCTTTGCTGAACGTAATGCGATAAACGCGCCAATACAGGGATCTGCCGCTGATATGATTAAGATTGCCATGATCCAAATTCAAAAAGACATTGAAGGTCAGAATCTAAAAGGGAAAATGATTATGCAGGTTCATGACGAACTTGTATTTGACGTGCCTAATAATGAGGTCGATACGTTCAAACAAATCATAACCGAACGAATGACCAAAGCTATTGAACTCCGTGTTCCAATTGAAGTCGAAATTGGAGAGGGTTCGAATTGGCTTGCTGCCCATTAAATTGATTCAAGAGAAAAACATTAAAGGAAGAGGGATGAAAAAAATCGTTTATTTGATTACACTTCTGTGTGCTGTCTTATTGCAAGAAACTAAAGCACAGCCCAATGGAGCCTTATACTTCGAAGACGCACCTAATAACATGATGCGCTTCTATTTTGACCAGAACTATTTCTTGGTTGACAAAAGCTGTGAATTCAAATACGTTGAACGTGTCTCCTCTTTTGATAAAAAAACGAATAAATTTGAAGGTGTATTTAAAGATTTCGATCCTAACGGAAGACTAATCCTAACAGGACATTACAAAGAGGGCAAAAAGCAAGGAGAATTTAAAGCGTTCCATCCTAATGGAGCTCTCAAATGGGAAACAAACTTTATAAATGACGCGCCATCGGGCTCTTGGAAATACTATTATCCAGATGGCAAGCCAATGCTTTTTGTCACAATAACCTTGAACAACTTTTACATAAATCAATACTGGAATAGAGAGGGGACTCAATTAGTAAAGGATGGAGAGGGGAAATACGATATAGACCTCCCTATTGTAGGGTTTACAGACCATGGATATACTAAATTCAACCGGCAGGGAAAAGTGAAAAATGGACAACCTGATGGTATTTGGTATATATCCTTTGTCGATGAAAGAAAGCGGCGAGATACACATCTTTTATTCATTGAGCAATATGAGGGTGGTCGCTTAAATGGAAAGAATTTTGAAGAAGGATTTGAGCACCTACTCATTGCAGAAGAGGATTTTGTATTTACACCCAATGATTATTTTCCACGAGCAGAATTCATGCTCAGTAAAAGATGTTCCTTTGATGAGTTTACGGGATTCAATATTTTCATCGCAAACAAATTTACCAAGTACTTAAGTGAGGTCGGTTATTCCAACAATCAGGATGTGCAAAAGGAAATCACCTACGTTGTTAACGTTTCAAAGAACGGGGTTCCCTCTTCTGCAAAATTAGAAAACATCACATCCTTCTCTAAGGAGGAACGGTTTCATTTCAATCAGATGATTAACCAAATCGGATATTACCTCCCGTCTTACAACCAGAGCTTGCCCATAGCCGACATGCTTACAATAAAATTTGTAATACAGTCGCAAGCTGGCACAATACACATATCTCCGGTACAAATACAACGAGAAAAGGGTGTGTAGGATATTTACTTGAATTTATCTATGTTTGCAAAATAAAAGAGCTTTAAATAAAGATTGAAACATGAAATTTCACAAAGAAGGATATACCAGTTTAGCGTTAGTTGTTCTATTTATATTCATCATCAATGCTGTCGCAAATTATTATGATGCCAATCTTATAATAAAATGGTTACTGTATATTGTTTCTGCTTTCTTATTCATCACCATCGTACAGTTTTTCCGAAGTCCTATTAAAAAGATTAAAATAGACGAAAACGTCGTTTTATGCCCTGCCGACGGTAAAGTTGTCGTCATCGAAGAGACAGAAGAAACCGAATATTTTAATGATAAACGAATCCAGGTCTCTATTTTTATGTCACCGGTAAATGTGCATGTAAACAGAAATCCTGTTTCTGGTGTAGTCTCTTTTTTCAAATATCATCCGGGAAAGTTTCTGGTAGCATGGCATCCAAAGTCATCTACGGAAAATGAACGCACAACAGTGGTCGTAAAAAAAACCAACGGTGTAGAGGTACTATTCCGCCAGATTGCGGGCGCTCTAGCGCGTCGGATAGTATGGTATGTAAAGGAAGAACAGTCTGTTCAACAGGGTGAAGAGTTTGGCTTCATCAAATTTGGCTCACGTGTGGACCTTTTCTTACCCCTAGGAACGAAAATCGATGTAAACATCGGTGACAAGGTCGTTGGAGGTAAAACCGTTATCGCTAGGTTTTAATATTAAATTAACATTAATATACCTATTTTTAGCGATGTAACAGTCTAGGTAGTGCATAGACCGAATTATTGTTACAATTGAACATTAATTAATAGAAAAGGTCTTTTATGAACTTCAGGCTACTTGTTTTTTACATCGCTTTAGTAATCTCTCTATCTGTAGCACTTGTGAGTATGTATTATGAAAGGAGTTGGAATCACTTTTTCATACTGCTTGCTGTATCTTTTGTCGTTTCATTCATAATACTCAACAATGTACTAAATCAGTACATCAATAACCGAATTAGTAATATCTACAAACTCATACGTAGCCTAAAACTGGGCAAGGATATGAAGGAAGTGCTTGCTGAGCATGCCAGCGATGACCCTATAAAAGGGGCCGAACAGGAAGTAAGGGACTGGGCGAAACAAAAGTCGACAGAAATTGACCAGCTTAAAGCTCAAGAAAAATTCCGAAGAGAATTTTTGTCAAACATTTCGCATGAATTCAAAACACCGTTATTTGCTATACAAGGATATATAGAAACGCTACAGGATGGCATGATTACGGATGACCCCGATATGGCATTGGTATTTTTAGATAAAGCGGCAAAAAATATTGATCGCCTCACTTATCTCATCAATGACCTGGATGAAATTTCAAAATTGGAATCAGGAAAAATCTCCCTTAATATCCAAAAATTCGATATAATCGAATTAATCCATGAGACCATTGAGCATCTAATTGATAAAGCCAATAGACATAACATAAAGATTGTCTTTAACACGAAGTCTAACCAAGCGATACAAGTAAAAGGTGACCGGCTGAAAATACAGCAGGTCTTAATCAACTTAATCGACAATTCTTTAAAATACGGAAAGAACGGAGGAAAAACAACTGTCAGCATATTCCCTCTACTGGATCAAATATTAATTGAAGTAACAGACAATGGTTATGGTATAGAAGAAAAAAATCTTCCACGTGTATTTGAACGGTTCTTCCGTACCGACAAAAGCAGGTCTCGTGACATTGGAGGATCTGGACTCGGTCTTTCTATTGTCAAACACATATTGGAAGCACACCAGCAAACCGTAAATGTACGCAGTACAGAAGGAATAGGTACAACTTTTGGCTTTACGCTATCAAAATCAAAGAACATTTAATTCCCTTGTCTTCACCAAACTTAACATTAACTTAACATTAAGATTATACTTTTGCATCAAAATAAAAGTATTATGTCTTTAAATAGCATCTTTCAGTACTTTGTCCCGAAGGACAAAAAATTCTTCCCCCTATTTGAACAAGCTGGAGCTAACCTCATTGAGATGGCTAAGCTTTTAAACATTTCAGTAAATAGCACAAATCTAGAAGAAAGAAAAGAGCTTTCTAAAAAGCTCGAAGATCTTGAGCATGTCGGTGACAACATTACTCATCAGATACACTTAGAACTAGGACGCAATTTTATTACTCCTTTTGACCGCGAAGATATACATGCTTTAGCAAGCTCGTTGGACGATGTTGCAGATTTTATCCATGGAGCATCGAATAGGATGCAGCTATACAATGTAGAGCAACCTACCCAGCCTATGATTGAAATCACGGCACTGATACTAGAAGCAACGGAACATGTCGCCAAAGCGCTGTACGAATTAAAAGACTTGAAGAATATCAGAAACATTACTGACTCTTGCGTACGCATAAACAGTGTGGAGAATAAAGCAGACTATATTTTTGATAAAGCTGTTGCAGACCTATTCGAATATGAAAAAGATGCAATATCTCTTATCAAACAAAAAGAAGTTTTATCTGCAATGGAAGATGCAACAGACAAATGCGAAGATGTAGCAAATGTTTTAGAGAGTATTCTTGTTAAAAATGCATAACTAAAACCAACTGACTACACATAATTAATTTGTCATGACCACTTTATTAGTTGTTGTTATTGTACTGGCGATAGCCTTTGATTACATCAATGGCTTTCACGATGCAGCCAATTCAATTGCAACTGTTGTATCAACCAAAGTTTTAACCCCCTTCATGGCGGTCCTTTGGGCAGCACTCTTTAACTTTGTTGCCTATTTTGTATTTACTGACCATAAAGTAGCAAATACAATTGCTAAGACTGTATTAGAAGAATATATCACGCTCGAAGTAATATTTGCTGGATTGGTTGCAGCCATATCCTGGAATCTCTTTACTTGGTATTATGGTATACCTTCCTCTTCTTCACATACCTTGATTGGTGGATTTGCGGGATCAGGCATGGCTTATGCACTATTCCTTGGAGCCAATCCTATCGAAGCAATAAACCTTAGTGCTACATTAAAGATTTTATCTTTTATCGTTCTCGCTCCGGTTATAGGTATGACGATTTCCATCATCATAACACTAATCATCATCAATATTTGTAAAAAGACTCGGCCTAGCGTTGCAGAAAGATGGTTTAAATTCCTTCAATTGATTTCTTCTGCAGGTTTGAGCTTCGCACATGGCGGCAATGATGCCCAAAAAGTAATGGGAATCATTGCCACAGCCTTAATCGCACAAGGGGTTATAGGTAGCTTTGAAGAAATGCCGGAATGGGTACCACTAGCCTGTTATGTTGCTATCGCTGCAGGTACCATGAGCGGTGGCTGGAAAATTGTGAAAACAATGGGGACTAAAATCACCAAGGTCACCCCCTTAGAAGGCGTAAGTGCGGAAACAGCGGGAGCAGTAACACTGGGTATCACAGAACATTTTGGAATCCCTGCCTCAACAACACACACCATCACTGGAGCTATTATTGGTGTCGGTGTAGTAAAAAGAGTCTCTGCTGTAAGATGGGGCGTAACGATAAGTTTACTGTGGGCATGGATACTAACAATCCCAGTAAGTGCTATATTAGGCGGCTTGACATTGGCGATTATACATTATATACTTTAGGAGTCTGATTGTCGCAATTGTTTTGAACAGAATATGTTATACAGATGTAGCTTTTCGGCCACATTGCCTTTCCTTTTTATCGAAAGACAAACAAAATTGGCTGAAATATTTGCTATATAACAGACAAATAAGTAATTTTACCTATTATTTAACAAATGATAAGTGCAAAAATTAATTTTCATTGAGATTTATTTTTTTGGCACCGTTATTGTTAAGTTATGTTAAAAATGAGAACAATTAAAAATTTTAATAACCTTAAACAAAAGAGTATGAACTATTCTACAATTAAAAAAACAGCTGTTGCAGCTTCTTTAGTAGCCGCTTTAGGTTTTGCTGAAACTGCTCAAGCTCAAACTCCAACTGTATTTGGTGGTAGATCACAATACAGAACTTGGTCTATCGGTGTACAAGGTGGTATCACTACACCTAACACTATAATCGGTGGAAACAATGCATTTGGTCAAAAAGTTGGTTACTTCCAAAATAAAGTTGGTGAGTACTATGGCTTGACTGTTCGTAAACAATTCTCACACCTATTTGGTTTAGAGGTTGAAGCTAACCGTGGTAAGATCAAAACATACAACCACAATGTATCTGGTCCAGCTCTAGAAAATGCTGGCGGTGCTACATCTGCTGTAACTGACGTAAACTGGGCAGCAAGCTTAAATGGTGTATTCCAATTAGGTACTATCGACTTCTTAAGAAGAGAGAATGCAGTTAACTTCTACGCTAAAGTAGGTTTAGGAGCATTAGCTTACAACCCAGTTCAATACGCGAAGAATGATTTCACAGGTACTGTTGTTTATGACAACAAAGGTAAAGTTGGTGAAGACGTATTCGGTGACCGTGAATTCAAAGGAGACAGAGACTACAGATTAGGAATGATCGTTCCTGTAGGTGTTGGTGCTAAATTCAAATTATCTGAAGTTGTAGCCTTAAACTTAGGTTACACAATGAACTTCACTGATGAAGCATTATTATACGGACCAAGCAGACAAGGAACTGGAAAACAACGTTTCTCTAACGTATACGGTGGTCTAGAGTTCACTTTAGGTTCAAAAGACAAACAAAACTTGACTTTTGCTAACCCAGCTGCTACTATGTACGATGAGTTGAGAGACCCATCTTTACGTAACGAAGTTGAAGCATTAAAACAACGCGTTTCTTCATTAGAAGGTACTGTTGATGCTTTAGGAAAAGACTCTGATGGTGATGGTGTGCCAGATAAATTTGACAAGTGTCCTAACACTCCTGCTGGTACAGTAGTTGATGGTTCTGGATGTCCTATCAAATTCCCTGAGCAAGTAGTTACTAATTCTGCTACTACTGGTGCTTACTACGCTCCGATTCAATTCGAGTTTGATAGCTCAGTATTGAAAACTGAATCATACGGTACATTAGATAAATTAGCTAAAGAAATCCGTGACGCTAAGTCATCAGTTACTTTAGACGGTTACGCATCTTCAGAAGGTTCTGAAGCTTACAACGTAAGTTTATCTAAAGATCGCGCTAACGCGGTAAAACAATACTTAGTAAATGCTGGTGTAGCTGCATCTAGCATCACTGCTAACGGTTACGGAGAAGCAAATCCAATTGCATCTAACGCAACTGAAGCTGGTCGTGTTCAAAACCGTCGTGTTGAGATCAAAAAATAATCATACATAACGTATAATTATTAAGTATAATAAGCCGTCCCGAAATTCGGGACGGCTTTGTTCATTTTAAACTTTTTCACTTTTCTTCACTCTAATGTTAATATGTGGAAAAGAAGTTTAGACTCATTTGGTTTAAAAAGCGTATTTTTCAATAAATAGTTACGATATGGAAGAGGAATTTGAGTTTGGATCGCCGGAGGAGCAAAAGGAATCTGTAAATCGTTATGAGGAGATGATTCGGAATGAAGATCAGTACTTCTTTGACTCAGCGGCTTTTGATAGTATTATTGATTATTATACAGAGAAGAATGACCCGCTAAAGGCATTGCAAGTTATCGATTTTGCCAGTAGCCAGCACCCTTTTGAGACATCCTTTTTCCTAAAAAAAGCCCAGCTTTTAGCTTCGGTGCAACAGTATGAAAAGGCCTTAGAAGCTCTCCTTAAAGCTGAACTATTAGAACCCTCTGATGGGGACATTCAGCTCGTAAGAGGCTCTATTTTAGCTTCTACAGGTAAGTATGCAGAAGCTGAAGACGCAATGCTTAGCGCTTTAAACAGCGTAGAAAACAAAGAAGATGCGTACTATCAGCTTGCGGGACTGTATCAAATACAAGGAGCTTATGAAAAGGCTGTGCATTATCTAAAAAAAACACTCGAAGCAAACTTAGAAAATCAAGACGCATTATATGAACTGGCTTTTTGTTACGATATACTAGACAAACAGGAAGAGAGTATTTCGTTTTATAACGAGTTTATAGATAGGGACCCCTATTCTTTTATTGCCTGGTATAATCTTGGAAATGCATATCACAAAATGTCTAGATTTGAAGAAGCTATTGACGCCTATGACTACTCAATTCTTATAAAAGAAAATTTTGCCTCAGCATACTTTAATAAAGGAAATGCTCTTGTAAACCTAGACAAATACTCGGAAGCAATACTCGTATACAAACAAACCTTTGAATACGAACCACCTAATGCAGATACATACTGTGCTATGGGGGAGTGCTACGAAAAACTAGAGCAGATGGACACTGCAAGAGATTACTATAAAAAAGCAGTGAAGCTTGACAGCGATTTATCTGACGCATGGTTTGGCATTGGGGTAACATTAGATTTTGAAGAGCGCTATTTCGAATCGCTACATTTCTACAAAAAAGCGCTGGAACTTGAAGACGATAATCCAGATTACTGGTTTGCGATTGCAGATGCAAGATACAAACTAGGACAAGTCGAAGAGTCTGAGAAAGCCTACGCTAGAGTGGTCGAACTAAACCCGACAGACATGGATGCATGGCTAGACTTTTCATCCATTTATTTCGAACAAAAAAAATTCGTAGAAGCGATAGAAACGATGTCTGAAGCAATAAAATGCAATCCGGATACAGCGGAACTTTACTACAGACTGGTAGCCTATTTATTCGCTAACGGTCAATACAATGAAGCGCTTAACTTTCTTGAACTCGCATTAGCTTTTGGTCCAGAAAAGCACAATATTCTTTTTGACTATCTACCACAGCTGCAGGGCAATCAAATCATATCGGAAATAATAAAGAAATACACCTCGAATTTATGATAAAACTTGGATTAATCGGGTTTCCTCTAGGTCACTCTTTTTCAAAAAACTATTACTTATCAAAATTTGAGAACGAGAATATTACTGACGTTGACTATGATTTATATTCGTTAGAGAGTATAAATCAATTCCCTAGCTTATATACTAACGACAATCGGTTTAGGGGTTTCAATGTCACAATACCTCACAAACAAACTGTTATGGATTTCATCGACGACCTTTCCATAGAGGCAAAGCAAATCGGTGCAGTCAATTGTATCACGGTGCATCGTATCGGAGACGAGATATTACTAAAAGGTTATAATACGGATGCCTTTGGGTTTGAAACTTCTCTAACTCCAATTCTTACACCTCAACACAATCGAGCCTTAGTTCTTGGAAATGGAGGAGCTGCTAAGGCTGTATTATATACCTTCGATAAATTGGGTATTCCTTATACCATCGTTAGCAGAAGTAAAGCGAATGGCCATCTTACCTATGAAGAACTCAATAGAGACATTATCTATTCTCATCCTATAATTGTCAACTGCTCCCCCATCGGGACTGCTCCTAATATAGAAGAGGCTCCACAAATACCCTATGAGTATATCACCAATAGACATCTGCTCTATGACCTCATTTACAATCCGGCTGAAACTTTGTTTTTGAAAAAAGGAAAATTGCAGAATGCGATTACAAAGAATGGTCATGACATGCTAATTCTTCAGGCTGAGAAGAATTGGCAAATATGGAAAGATAATTTCTAGATGATACGTAATATTATTCTCCTGGCACTGGTTGGCCTAACAACGGTATCTTGTCATAACGAAGACTACAGCCCCAAACCCCGCGGATTTCATCGAATCATCTTTCCCGAAAAGATATACGAACACACTGAAACAGGATGTGCATACAGCTTTGATATACCGACCTACAGTAATCTTGTTGTCGATAATAGCAGTAATGCAAAGCCTTGCTGGAAAAATATAGACTTTCCAAAATTCAACGCAAGATTGCACCTCAGTTACTTCGAAATAGGGCCTAACTCAACTTTCCAACAGCTTACTGAAGACGCACGCACCTTCGCCTTCAAACACACAGCTATGGCAAGTGCTATAGAACAGCAGGCAATCTCTCTCCCCAAACAGAATGTCTATGGGTTGGAGTACCACATACAAGGAAACACTGCTTCGAACTATCAGTTTTTTATCTCGGACAAGTCCAAACATTACCTGCGCGGAGCACTATATTTTAATGAAAAACCACATCTTGACTCTATACAACCTGTACTTAAGTTCATAGAGCAAGATATTAGTCGCCTTATCCACACGACCAAGTGGCTCTGACCTCGGCTTTTTACTATAGATATTCGTGAATTATACGCTTTTTAGCTAAGTTTGAATTATGATTAATATAGAAACTATCACGTTTAATCCCTATCAGGAAAACACCTATATCCTTTTCGACGATAAGAAAAACTGCGCAATTATTGACCCCGGGATGCACACCCCTCAGGAAGAACAACAACTAGAATATTTCATCAATGCCAATGAACTGAGGCCTCAATTGTTACTGAATACCCACTGTCATATTGACCATGTACTCGGTAATAATTTCGTCTATGAAAAATGGGGACTTAAACCCCTATTCCATGAAGGTGAGATTCCGGTACTGATATCCGTACAGAACTATGCACCACAAATGGGTTTTCGATATGACCCTTCGCCAATCCCCGAGAAATTCTTAATCGATGGACAGGAACTCTTGATTGGAGACGATACGCTACATTGCATCCTAGCACCAGGCCACTCTCCTGCCCATCTTTGCTTCTACAATGCTCAACAAGACTTTCTAATAGGGGGAGATGTTTTATTCAGGAATAGTATAGGCCGAACTGACCTACCAGGTGGTGACCACGAAACATTATTAGAGGCGATTAAAAAAAACATCTACACTTTACCTGATAAAACAATTATCTATCCAGGTCATGGTCCAACCACGACAATCGCTTACGAGAAAGAAACAAATCCATTTATCCGCGGATGAGAAATTTAAAAATACCCCTGTTATTTGCCTGTCGCTATCTTTTTTCAAAAAAGTCCGTCAATGCGATAAACATTATTTCTATAATAAGCATTGTAGGGGTATTCGTTAGTACTGCTGCTCTTGTAATCGTTCTTTCCTTTTACAATGGTATGGAAAAGTTTATCTTATCCATGTATAGTAACTCCACTCCTGATTTACGCATCGAGCCTAAACAAGGAAAAACATTCTCAAGCACATCCCAGGTATTCAAAGATATTTCCTCTTCTCCTGATGTTAAAAATTATGTTGAATTACTTGAAGACAAAATCCTCATTCAATATGATCATCAGCAATTTGTTGGACAACTCAAAGGTATCTCTCCCAATGCCCTAGCGGCACAGAATCAAAGAGAGATCCTGCACTCTGGTAAATTTGCAATTCAAGAAGACTCTACGGATTATGCACTAATTGGAGCACAGATTCAATCCAACTTACAAATTCCTCTTACGGGCTTTTACAACCAAATTGAACTCTACTTTCCAAGGCGTGGGGCTTCTGCAAGCAACTTAAACCCATTAGAAGACTTTAACATACGAACAATCCCTGTCAATGGCGTGCTGACCTACCAACCCGAATTTGACAATATCGTTCTTGTACCGATGGACTTCGCGAGGGATATTCTGGGCGAACCGAACCAAATATCTTCTATTGAAATATACATTAACGAAGTCACCAAAACTACTAAAATCCAACAACGATTAGAAAAGGAACTTGGCAAAGATTTTCTAGTTAAAGACAGGGAGCAACAAAATCCAACATTGTACAAAACTGTAAAATCAGAAAAGTGGATTGTCTTCTTTATATTGACATTTATCGGCATAATCGCTATTTTCAATATCATTGGTTCCCTCACAATGCTAGTCATTGACAAAAAAGAAGACATGAAAGTCCTACAGCACCTAGGTGCAAACAAATCTATGGTAGAACGGATTTTTTTTATTGAGGGAATTTTAATTGCTCTAATCGGAAGTGCGTTAGGCATAACAATCGGCTACGTCTTTTGTAAGCTACAGGAAAAATTTGGCCTTATCCGTACCGGAGAAATGGAAGGTTCACTTATAGATATATACCCTATCGACATCCGGTCCCAAGATTTCATTATCGTATTCACTACGGTCTTTATACTATCGGCCTGTGTTTCCTACTTCTCATCAAGATTGAGTGTCCGTGAAATTGGCAGAATAACGGATATAAACAAAGCAGAATAATCTAATATTTTAGCTTCTGTCTACTGTAATCCCCCCGTTGAATTTGATTAATCAATTGTGCCCAACCAAAAGGGTTCAGTAGTGGATTGGCATACCTTTTATTAATATTCTTATTCGTCATATTTATATGCCTCTGCATCGAATTAAAACTCTGAATTTCATCAGCACTGCGAGGAACGATACGGGCCAAAGCGGCCATTGCTTCAGGACTCAAATTATTACGCGCTGAAGCGATGGGATCAAGCCCATCTTTCATACCCATGAAATCAGCGAGATAATCCTCATAGCTAGCCCAAGGGAAGGGCGTAACTGCGGGTAGTTCAATCACCAAACTACGCATCTGTATATGTGCCGTAAATTTATCATCAGCGACGTTAGGAATCACAAAAGTAACCGGGTCATACCCCACACTTGAGAACTGTATGGTATCACCGCTATGTGCTACAAACGAAAAATATCCGTCGTTATTAGAAATAAAAGTTTGATTGTTGTAGGATGTATTTTTTATTGTCACATAAGCGACAGGTAGTTCAGACCCCACCGACGATATTAGCCCACTAAACTGTAGTATACTTTTAGTTTGTGTAAACCCGACATGTACACAACAGATTAAACATAAAACGAATAGGTACTTTAGATATTGTTGCATTCTAACAAAAATAATTAAACACGAAATACCTTCTTGTTAAAATGTGTTAAGCAAAAAACAACAATCCCGTTACAATTGACCGGGCGTTGTAGCATTTGGATCATCCATATCCGTAATATTGATTGCCTCTACAGCAACAATTTCTGGTACAGCCTTTTTTACCGCTTGTTCTAAGCCGGCCTTAAATGTCATAATGCTCATAGAGCAGCTGGCACAAGCTCCCAACAGTCTTAACCGAACGACATTATCGCTGGTAATTTCTTCAATACTAACATTTCCTCCATCTGTTTCAAGATAAGGTCTTAATGTGTCTAATGCTTGCTCGACTCTTTCTCGTAACGTCATTTTATTAAATACTATCTTTCCTTTGGAGTAAAGATAGACAAATATTTACTTAATTTGAAATCGGAGAATGTTTTATAGCATAATCGTGACAGGCCCCACATTAAGGGTTAAAGTTTGTTAAAGCCATACTATAGTGTTACTAACTCAATTAAAATCAATTAAATTGCGCGCTGAAATATAATTGAATATTATCTTTAATTGACGTATCTTTGTACAATGTTTTTAAATAGACGCACAGGAGTTATAATCGCTTTCTTATTGGCCGCATTTTTTTTCACTGGCTGTAAAAGTAAGTTTGAAAAGCTGAAAAACAGCAATAACATAGCCATGAAGTATCAAGAGGCTGTAAAGTTTTATGAAAGAGGGAAGTACTCAAAAGCTTTAATTCTATTTGATGACTTAGCGGAAAAATACCGTGGTCGTGCTGAAGCTGAAGATCTCTTCTATCTCCGAGCCAATGCGACATATCGCCTGAGAGATTATACATCTGCTCGATATCACTTCAAGAACTTTGCCACTATATACCCAAGCAGCCCACGTGCTGAAGAATGTAGATACATGGCTGCTTATTGTTATTATATCGAGTCTCCGAGGTCGAACTTGGACCAAGAGAATACCCGTAAGGCAATTGACGAATTACAGCTCTTTGTAAACTATTATCCAGAATCGGAGAGAGCGAAAGAAGCAGGGGAGCTTATTCAAAACCTTCGTGAAAAATTGGAAAAGAAAGCTTTTGACAACGCAAAGCTTTATTACAATATGGGACTGTCAGATGATTATCGTGCTGCAGTAATTGCGCTGGAGAACGTTTTAAAAGATTATCCTGATACTCGATTTGCGGAAGAAATTGAATACTTAATTGTAAAAGCACAGTATTTATTTGCAGATAATAGCTATCCAAATAGACAAGAAAAACGCTTTAATGATGCTATTGATTATTATGAGACATTTGTTGATCATTATCCATCAAGTAAATATCGAAATGAGTTAGATGGATTAAAGTCTAGCGCGGACAAAAAGATTGTATTCGCGATTCGTAAGATGAACGAAATTAATAAACAGATAGAAGATCAAAACAAAGAGCTTGGGATAACCGAAGTCAATACAGAAGCTACAGCAACACAAGTTAAGAAATAGAGTATTTATATAATATATCAACAAATATGAGTCAAGCAAAAAACAACGCCGTTCCAAACTCTACCGTTACTAGGGATTTAAGAGAATTGGATCAAGCTACCGACAACCTGTACGAATCTATAGTTGTAATTAGCAAAAGAGCGAACCAAATTGGAGTGGAGATGAAGGAGGAGTTGAATTCCAAATTGGCAGAATTTGCTAGCAACAACGATAATTTGGAAGAGGTTTTTGAAAACCGCGAGCAAATTGAGATTTCAAAACATTACGAACGTATGCCAAAAGCAACTCTTGTTGCTATTGATGAGTTTCTGAACGACAAAGTCTACTTTAGAAACCCTTCAAAAGAGCAAGACTAATCGTATTGAAAAAATGTCTTCTTTAAAAGACAAAAATATTATACTTGGTGTATGCGGCAGTATAGCCGCATACAAAATTGCCTATTTACTACGGCTTCTTATCAAAGAGGGAGCAGATGTTCAAGTCTTAATGACCAAAGAGGCAACCCAATTTATTACTCCCCTAACCCTATCCACACTTTCTAAAAAACCTGTACTTGTCGAATATTATGACAAGAACACGGGCTCATGGAATAATCATGTACAGTTAGGGCTAGATGCCGATTTAATGATTATAGCTCCAGCTTCTGCCAATACAATTGCAAAATTGGCCAACGGAATTTGCGACAATCTCTTAACGGCAACCTACCTCTCTGCTAAGTGTCCCGTTTATTTAGCGCCAGCAATGGATTTAGACATGTGGAAGCATCCGGCAACTCAGCACAATATCTCACGTATTCAATCCTATGGAAATATTATTATTCCACCTGGAGATGGAGAACTTGCAAGTGGATTAGTCGGAGAAGGACGCTTAGCTGAACCTGAGGATATTATCCGCTTCTTACTTTTAAGTTTAGATACTAATTTGCCTTTGAAAGGAAAAACGGCATTGGTAACAGCTGGACCAACTTACGAGTCAATAGACCCAGTCCGCTTTATAGGGAATCATTCGTCAGGAAAAATGGGTTATGCAATAGCTCATCGCTTGAAATCACTTGGAGCTAAAGTAACCCTCGTATCAGGCCCCACAGCATTACCGGCACCTCTAGGTATTAAAACAATCAATATACAATCCGCTCAGCAAATGCTTGAGGCTAGTGCCGCAGAATTTGAAACGGCAGATATTATCGTCATGAGTGCTGCTGTTGCAGACTACACACCTATAGACGTTGCTCAACAGAAAATTAAGAAAAAAGAAGAAGAGTTCTCAATTCAGCTCAAAAAAACAACAGATATCCTAGCTTTCTTAGGACGTCATAAAAAAAAGCACCAAACTTTAGTCGGCTTCGCGTTAGAGACAAATAATGAGGTAGAACATGCTAAAGAAAAACTAGAGCGCAAAAACCTAGATTTTATCGTTCTAAACTCCTTGGTGGACAAAGGTGCTGGATTTGGTACTGATACGAACAAAGTAACTATTCTTTCTAGCATAGGCGAGGTAAAGGAATTTGAGCTAAAAAGTAAAGCTGAAGTTGCTAATGATATATGCGAATTGATACTTAAGCATCAAAATCCTAGTTCCCCACAGCTCTAAGATTACTCTAAAGATTTGCAATTCGAACTTCCTTAGGGTAATAATTATTAATTCGGTTTGGCATCGCTTTAATCCAACCTAAGTCCATTCCTTCGTAACGCACAATAATCCATCCGCTTAACCCCTTATTATTGATTGAAGGAGACAAACTCTCTTTACGAAGGTATGTCAGCATTTCTTCTAAACTGAGATCTAGAAACGGTATATCCTTATGAATGCGGTTACTCAGCGCGAGATCGTGACTTGGGATTAGGTCTTTTCCAACCACTCGCCCAATTTCTGTTCCTGCATTTTTCAGATATAGTACTCTCTGTAAAGTTGCTAAATCCTGTTCGTAGGCTTTCGGAAAAATATGCAATAAGTCATGATACAGAAAAGAATAAAGTCCTTCCATATTTGCCCATCTTTGCGCTAAAGACTGTGGTGCTGCATTCTTTTCCACCTTTACTTTCTTAAGAGAAAAATTAGGTGGTCCTTCTTTACGCTTCAGAATTGCGCAGAAAAAACCCTCTCCCGCTACTTTATGGGGATAGAAACGATATGAGGTAGCCGCATGCTTATCCGACTTTCCAACCTCTATACCCCACGAATCGTCAACCGGTACAGAAATCGACTCGAGATTGAATGTATCGATCATCCAATCCACAATATCTTCATTTTCTTCTTTTGAATAAGAACAAGTAGAATAAAATATGACACCAGCCGCTTTCACACTTGCTATACTATCGGCTATAATACGCTTCTGCCTTTCACTGCACAATTTTACATTAGCCATGGACCATTCATCCATTGCACCATGATCTTTATGAAACATTCCCGAACCAGAGCAGGGAGCATCAATAACAGCTAAATCAAAATAACCAGGAATCCGAGAAAAAGAACTTGGGTCATTGTTAGAAACAACGACGTTCTCATTCCCCCATTTTACGAGATTATCACGTAAGACTGAAGCCCTACTTTTTATTATCTCATTGGCTACCAACAAGCTGTCCTTGTGCAAGGCTGAACTCAATAAAGTCGCTTTACCCCCAGGAGCGGAACATAAATCCAACGCACGTATAGGTTCTCTATTAAGTTTTAGCTCACTAACAACAAAGTCTAAAAACATCGAACTTGCTTCCTGAGAATAGTAACAACCAGCATGAAACAAAGGATCTAAGGTAAAAATAGGTCTCTTATTGAGGTAAAAACCACCATTACACCAAGGGACCTCTCGTTCGATATCTAATAGAGACAAATCAAACTTCTTTCCCGGATTGATACGTATTGAAGACGTCTTCTGCTCCTTATCATGGATACTTACGAAAGCATTATAATCAAAATGGGGATCTCCTTGGAGATGTCTTACTAAGTCTAGGGGGAGTTTATTACTCATATACAAAAATAAAAAGTCAAAACTAAAAGTCAAAACTAAAATGAAATCCAGCTTATTGTCTTATCTTTGGACTTTTTAAACACTCTTACTTCTATGAAGAATTTCAAAAAATACTACATAATTCCGACTACACCTGAAGATATTTACCGTGCCTTGACTACGGATATCACCATTCGCTTGTGGACCGGTGATCTTGTTGAAATAGACGCTCGTGAAGGTGGTCAGTTCTCTTTTTGGGATGGAGGTATTACAGGGCATTTTATCGAGCTAGAGCCCTTTAAAAAAATAGTACAGCAATGGTACTTCGGAGAGCAAGAAGAAGCCTCTATCGTCACAATTAAGCTTCACGAACACAAGAAAGGTACTTCCTTTGAAGTCAACCATACTAATATTCCTGATGAAGACTATGAAAACATTGTCGATGGTTGGGATCAAGAATATGTAGGCAGCCTAATTGACTTCTATACGGAAGAATAGAATTAGATTCCTCCCAACAAATTAAATCCCAGCATTATTCAATTAACTCTTCTTGGGACCTTTATTACAACTACATCTCTTCCAGCCCTTTAGCTTCCCAACTCTAGGGTGTCCCACTTTACCTTTAGTATTTTATTAACTCTTTACATATATCCTCTTTCGAAAGTAGAGTATTACTCATCATTTATTTTAGAGTACTGATTAGCTGACTTCAGGGAAGCGCTCTGAACAAAACGTTTCTGTGTTTAATAAAATACCGTTCCAATCCCTTTCAGTTTCCTGAGAGGCCTATATTGGACACAAGCCGAGCGGCGGGCCTGTCCCCTCCCCGTCTAGCGCAGCCTGCTGGGGGATCATATATACAACAAAAGCCCCTCCAGTTTCCTGAAGGGGCTTCGTATTAAAAAAGGCACCGACCTACTCTCCCACCTGTTACGGCAATACCATCGGCTCTGGC
>JBEBQJ010000042.1:0-30300 GCA_040395455.1 Sphingobacterium yanglingense
GTCTAATCTGTATGTCAGCCTGATTAATACGCGCTTTAGTCGTGCCTCCCGTAAAAATTGGTATGGAAAGATTCAAACCAATAGCAGAAGACTTTGGCCAACTGAAATCTCCTCCTATTGGAAACCCTTTACCGAATCCATTCCAACCAAAATCTGCACCAAGAGACAAAGTTGGATATAAACCCGCTACCTTTGACTTTTTATCAAACTCATAAAGCTCTATTTGCTTTTTCATCAAAAGCACTTCAGTTCTATTTTCCAGACTTTCTTCCTGTAGCACAATTGAAGGGTCTACGGCAAAAGTCTCTTTGGGCATAACTACAGAATTTTCTATGGGCATACCTATCGCAAATTTCAAGGCATTCTCTTTCAACTGTAAGGCGTTGTAAACTTGTTGCTTTTGCGATTCTAAATTATTAATAGCTACGACTAATCGATCTAAATCTATCTTTTTTGCCAATCCAGCATCAACCAAACCATTTACTACATTTTTATTCTTGGTCGTACTATTTAAATTTGTCTGTATTGTTTCCAACTGCAATTGAGTCTGAAATACGTCGTAATAAGCTGTAGCAACTTTTTCTATCAACTGCTCCTCTGTCAACTGTCCATTAACCTGATAAAACTCTCTTGTAGTTCTCGCTGCTTTTAATCCCGTAAAAACAGCCTGATTAAAAATCTGTTGATTTAATGAAACCACCGCATTCGAATTCCAAGGCTGTCCCATTTTTGCATGAATTACATTTCCACCCATTTCAAAAGCCATTTCTGGGATGATGACATTCGACTTTATCGACGCTACACCATTAATCTGAGGAAGAGCGGCACCTCTAATTTCATCAATCTGATACTGCGCATTTTCAAGATCCAAAGCCGACTTCTTAGCATCAGCCTTATTCTCGAGCGCGTATTTTATAGCTTGCTGTAGCGTCAACACCTCTTGAGCATTGACACTGGAAGCTCCAAAGATTCCAGCTAGTAAAACTGCAATAATTCTTATCCTTTTCATCTAGTATGTTTGTTTTTCTTTTTTTTGCTAATGAAAGCTCTCCCGACACATTGGGATTGGTTTCATTATTTATTGTTTGCGACGATCCGCTCTTCAAAAATTAATCTTATTGCCCTTCTCTGGCTATCTACAATGTGGCATATATTGTCTTTATTAGGAATCCCTGAAACGATATCTTGTACGTTATGCATGATACCAAGTGATTTCATAATCTCAACGAAGGCAACACTAGCCTCATCAATATCTTTAATCCGCACATCACCAATATCGACAGATTTAGAAAACAACACCTTAGTAGCCGCAATATCCCTTTGATAAAGCTCTTGGATAGCGGATGCAATCTCTACTCCTTTAATCCATTCAAGATTCTCATCGATGTGGAGCATGTAATATTTACTTAGATAAGAAGCGCGCAACTCAAGAATTTCATAGAGTGTAGTCATTAAGTCATGCTTATAGCTAGCAATAATAGCTTCCTCTTTGGCAAATAGCTCGTCAGCAACAGTAGCTATTACATCTCTTATCAAGGCCGACTTATCTTGATAATAGTAATAGAGATTCGCCTTAGTAATTTTCATATCCTCAGCAATCTCATTCATTGTGGTCTTATTAAAACCATAATGACAAAATCTTCGCAGAGCTACCTCAACAATTTCTTCCTTACGTTTATCCATTTTTCACTTTTACCTTCTGACTTTTATCAAACTTTGTTCAAAAGTACAGAAAGACCATGCCAGACGGATAAGAATTGTTTAAAAAAAACATTTCCATGACAATTAAAGCAATTAAATTAAAGAAATATTAAGCAAAGAGTTTGGCAAACTTTCTTTTATCGACTTTATACAGTCGTGCAGCTCGATAGGACACTCCGGTCTGATATTCGTCAAGCTCCTTCAGGTAACCGAGGTTTCCCATTTTCTTTCGAAAATTACGTTTATCCAAGGACTCTCCTAATATAGACTCGTAGATTTGCTGAAGTTGGGTTAATGTGAATTTCTCAGGCAAAAGTTCAAATGGCGCAAAGGAAAAACTTAAATTGGTCTTTAGCTTCTTCAACCCGAGTCTTAGAATCTCATTATGGTCAAAAGCTAGCTCCGGTACATCATTAACACCGAACCATTTGGCCTGACGCATATAATTGGTAATAGGTTTTACTTTATTCTTCACCTCTTCATAACGAACGAGTGCCATATATGCTACCGTCAAAATACGACCTTCAGGATGACGTTTGACTCCTGCTAAGGCAGCCAACTGTTCCAGATAAATGTCTTTTAAACCGGTGTTTTCATAGGATATGCGCTTTACAGCTTCCTCCATTTCTTCTTCTTTGTCCACAAAATAACCTGGGATAGCCCACCAATCTTTATAAGGGTATTCATTCCGCTCGGTAAGCAAAACTTTTAATTGCCCTTCATGAAAGGTTAGAATTAGACAGTCAACGGTAAAAAAGGAAAGCACAAACTTTTATTTTAAGTGAAAAATCAACCAAATCTGAGACAATATTGCTTAAAAATTACACAAGAAACAAAAAAAATATGGTCAAAAATTTAATAGTGTAAAAAATACACACTATATTCGTATTGCCTAAAATTAGTTTGATTTGAAAAAAATAACAAATATCGGTGTATTTACTTCAGGTGGTGATGCACCAGGGATGAACGCAGCAATCCGTGCTGTAGTAAGAACCGCAATATACGAAAATATACAAGTAACCGGTATTTATAGAGGATACCAAGGGATGATTGAAGCTGATTTTGTAGATATGAATAGACGCTCGGTCAGCTCCATTATCCAAAAAGGAGGTACTGTATTAAAATCTGCCCGGTGTCTTGAATTCAAAACCAAAGAAGGCCGCCAGCAAGCCTATGATAACATCAAGGCGCATGGTATAGATGCATTGGTGGCCATCGGAGGAGACGGCACATTTACCGGTGCTGACCTTTTTTCCAAAGAATTCGACATCCCAGTTATGTGCATACCTGGAACTATAGATAATGACCTCTATGGCTCTGATTACACCCTTGGATATGACACTGCCAACAATACAGTAATTGAAGCAATAGATAAAATCCGTGATACCGCATCTTCTCATAGCAGAGTCTTTTTTGTAGAAGTAATGGGGCGAGACTCTGGTTGTATTGCGCTAAATGCAGGCGTCGGAGGAGGAGCTGAAGCGATATTGATGCCCGAAGTAGATACTGGAATCACAGAACTCTTTGGCGAGCTTGAGCTAGCTGAGAGCCGCAACAAGAGCTCAATGATTGTTATAATTGCAGAGGGGGATCAAAACGGAGGTGCCTATAATGTTGCCAAAATTGTCAAAGATAAATTTGACCATCTTGACATAAAAGTTAGTATATTAGGACATCTCCAACGTGGAGGGGCACCCAGCAGTTTTGACAGGGTACTAGCAACTCGAATGGGATTTAAAGCAGTAAAAGAACTGATGAACGGTAACTCCAGAGCCACAGTAGGGCTAAGAGGCACTGCAATCGTAACTACTCCACTGGAAGAGGCTTTAAGCAAAAAAGAATTCAAACTAGACGAGGAATTGCTAGCTATAGCAAACATAATGAACAAATAAAAAAGCATGATTTTAATAATTTTCACCGGATCAAGATATGCAGACTGGCGTCTAGCGGATAAAGGAAAAGTTTTGCACGGTTTCAGAACCGCTGGAATAAACTCTTATATTCAGGATGAAAATTTCATCAATCAGCTTTTAAATAAAAACACAGACCTACTCTATAATGCTGAAAAGGTCCGGAAGATATTTTTCTTCGGAGCAGGTGCCTCCTCAAAAGACCGACAAGAAAAAATAATACGGGTATTCTCCACTTTTTTCAAGAATGCAAAAGTCAAAGCATCTCATGATTTAGACGCCTCTGCCATAGCTACGTTTGGTGATGAAAAAGGAATCGTAGGAATCATTGGATCGGGCTCAAATGCGGCCTATTTTACAGGAAAAAAAATAACGGAAAATAATTATGGCCTTGGTTATATATTAGCCGACGAAGGTTCAACCAATTGGCTAAGTAAACAAATACTGAAAGACTTTCTAACAGAAGCTATGCCTAATGGATTCAGAGAGAAATTCTTGGAAAAACATAATATTGACCGTAAAGTAATTCTAGAGAAGATATATAATACCCCAAACCCTAATATATTTTTGACATCTTTTGCAGACTTTATATTAGAAAACAGAAATGACCCTTATATGTCGTCAGTAATAAAGAAAGGGCTTGACCTCTATTTCAAAACCTACTTAATACCCCTAGCTGACAACTACCCTGACTCACCAATAAGCCTCACAGGTTCGGTCGCTTATAACTACAAAGAATGGGTAATGGAACTGGGAAACGAATATCACCTAAATATTGAGAAAATAGTCAAGGAACCCATTCAAAATTTAACGAAATACTACATAAATAAAAATTGAAAAAAATGAAAATTGGAATTAACGGATTTGGCCGTATTGGCCGTTTAGCATTTAGAGCTGCTGTAAATCGTAAAGATATTGAGATCGTTGGCATCAACGACTTGGTAGAACCCGACTACATGGCTTATATGCTAAAATACGATTCAACACATGGAAGATTTGATGGCACAGTCGAAGTTAAAGATGGCAACCTAGTTGTTAACGGAAAAACGATACGTGTCACTGCAGAAAAAGATCCTGCTAATCTGAAATGGAATGAAGTTGGTGCAGAAGTTATTATCGAATCAACTGGATTATTCTTGACACAAGAATCTGCTCAAAAACATATTGATGCCGGAGCAAAAAAAGTAATCATGTCTGCTCCAGCGAAAGATGACACGCCTACTTTCGTAATGGGTGTAAATCATAACGAGTTGAAGGCAGATCAAAACATCGTTTCTAATGCTTCTTGTACAACAAACTGTCTAGCTCCTATCGCGAAAGTATTGAATGACAAGTTTGGTATCTTAGAGGGGCTTATGACTACTGTACACGCTGTAACCGCTACACAAAAAACCGTAGACGGCCCTTCGGTAAAAGACTGGAGAGGTGGACGTGGCGCATACCAAAATATCATCCCTTCATCAACTGGAGCAGCAAAAGCTGTAGGTTTGGTATTACCTGAATTGAAAGGTAAATTGACAGGTATGTCTTTCCGTGTACCTACAGCAGACGTTTCTGTAGTGGATTTAACTGTTCGATTAGATAAAGCAGCGTCTTACGAAGATATCAAAGCGGCAATGAAAGAAGCTTCTGAAGGCGAATTGAAAGGCATATTAGGCTATACAGAAGATGACGTTGTATCTACAGATTTCTTAGGAGATGCGCGCACTTCTATCTTTGATGCTAAAGCAGGGATATCTTTAAACGACAACTTTGCAAAGGTCGTATCTTGGTATGACAATGAATGGGGATACTCCAATAAAATCATTGACTTAGCACAAGCTGTAGCAAAATTCATCTAGTTTTTTAAAACTAAAAAGAGAGAGGGCTTCCTCTCTCTTTTTTTTATAACAATCCCTCATCTCTAAAACTATAATAACTGCTATCTGTAAAAATCAAATGATCATTCACCCGGATATCCATAATTCGTGCAGCTTCATTAACTTTAGTGGTCAATTCCTTATCGGCTTTACTCGGATACAAAGTTCCCGAAGGATGATTATGAACCAAAATAATGGAATTAGAATTGGCCTGTAAAGCATGACGCAGAATAATACGTACATCAACCGGCGTAAAATCATTCCCGCCACTTCCTATTAGCTGTTCGTGCACCACTTTACATGCGGTATTTAAATAAATAACCCAAAATTCTTCGTGTGGTAGATCCTGCAGATAGGGCCTAAAATAATCATAAGCTCGTTTGCTACTATTCAATACCGGATTATCCTGCTCTCCTTCCTCCTTTCTCCTCCGCCCCAACTCCAATGCAGCGATAATAGAGATAGCTTTAGCTTCTCCTATCCCCTTATATTGACATAACTGAGAGACGTCTTTACGGGATAAATGACTAAGATTGTTCTTTGAGTCATTCAAAATACGTCTACAGAGCTCTACAGAAGTTTCCCCTGGTGAACCAGAACCAATAAGAATAGCCAACAGTTCTGCATCAGAAAGCGCCCTACGTCCGCGCTCCAATAATTTTTCTCTGGGACGATCCGCTTCGGCCCATTCTCTAACAACAAGCTTACCCATAATACAATAATAGTAAATAATTGATTTACTTAAAGTTAGCAAAAAACAACTAACTAGCAAACTTAAACTTGCTTTGCCTATAGATCTCCACGTACTTTAGCCAAAAAAAACCTATATTTGTACCTCGAAAAACAAATTTATTTAGTAATGAGTAAAGCAATTATCAAGACAGAGAAAGGCGATATGACTGTACAGTTTTATACAGCAGACGCTCCAAATACCGTTGCAAATTTCATCAAACTCGCAAAATCGGGTTACTATGATGGACTCGCATTCCACCGTGTAATACCTGACTTTGTTATTCAGGGAGGATGTCCTAACTCAAAAGAAGGTGCTACCGGAGTTGCAGGCACAGGAGGCCCAGGCTATAAAATAGATTGTGAATTAACCGGAGAAAATCAATACCACGACCGTGGGGTCTTATCAATGGCACATGCCGGACGTAATACCGGGGGCTCTCAATTTTTCATTTGCCATAGTCGCAACAATACGGCACATCTAGATCGTAATCACACTTGCTTTGGCAAAGTGATCGAAAACGTAGACATCGTAGATGATATACGTCAAGGAGATCGTATTTTATCAATCGAAGTAATAGAAGACTAGTAAACAACAAAGCAATAATATGAATTTAAGAGCTTTAGTGTCAGTAACAGGTAAACCAGGCTTGTTTAAACTTATTGGACAAAATAAAGGTGGGTTTATCTTAGAATCTTTAGATAGCGCAAAGATTAAGTCTGTTGTTAACTTGAACACAACAAAAATGGCTACTCTGGAAGATATCACTATCTATGGCGAAGAGGAAGAAATCCGCTTGTTGGATATTCTTGAAAAAATCAAATCTGAAGAAATAAGCGTTCCGGATACGAAATCAAATGGAGATACATTAAGAGACTTCTTTAGAAATGTAGCTCCTGGCCATGATGAATCCCGGGTTTATACATCTGATATCAAAAAGATAATCAGCTGGTATAATATCCTAAAGGAATTTCCTTTATTCGAAGAAGAAGCACCTGCTCCTCTTCAATAACTAAAAAGAGGTCTGATGAAAATCAGGCCTTTTTTTGTAACTTTAGGGCACAAAAAAAATGCTTCGTATGGAAAGCATTACATTTAACTTTGATCCTTAAAATTAGACTCAGCTATTAACGTTTTTCTGAGTGTTCGGCTTCTTGTTTAACAGGCCGTTCTATAAATCCCCAATTGGTCATATAAAAAGCAAGAGGATTTCGCTGTAAGGTGTTTGTTTTGTCTTTCTTTTTTTTAATCATATTTTTCCTTTCGTTTTGTTTTCACGTAAATAACTATCAACAAGCGAGCCAAATAAAACGAATGACAGCCCCAAGTCATACAAAATGACATACATACGATATATAATACTTACAAAAATGGGGGCAACTTTTTAAATTGCCCCCATTTACATATACACTATAATCTATTTTATACAACGATATTAATAATCTTACCTTTTACGAAAATCAACTTCTTCAATGCCTTTCCATCCATAAAACGTTGTACATCAACATTAGACAATACGATATCTTGTACTGCTTTTTGATCCAAATCCAAAGCTAGGGATAAATTCATCTTCATCTTACCGTTGATAGATACAGGATAAGCAAATTCCGATTCGACCAGATACTCCGGCTTAAATACAGGATAATCTGCAAAAGAAATCGTACCTGCTGAGTTGCCTAACAATAACCATAGCTCTTCAGCAATATGTGGAGCATAAGACGACAACACAATAATTAAATCTTGAAGAATAGCTCTTTTATTGCACTTAAGATCAGTAAGTTCATTGACACAAATCATGAATGCCGATACAGAGGTATTAAAAGAAAAGCGTTCAATGTCTTCTTCAACTTTTTTGATAATCCTGTGTAATGCTTTGTACTCTGCCTTTGTAGGTGTTTCGTCCGAAATACTAAGATTACCATCTCCATCATGAAAGAGACGCCACACTTTTCTCAAAAACTTATAGACACCTTCGATTCCGTTTGTATTCCATGGCTTAGCCTGCTCTAGTGGCCCCAAAAACATCTCATAAAGACGTAATGTATCTGCACCAAACTGAGCTATTATATCATCTGGATTGACTACATTAAACTTAGACTTGGACATTTTCTCCACCTCAGTCCCACAAATGTATTTACCATCCTCCAATATAAACTCGGCATTTTGATAATCAGGACGTGAAGCTTTAAATTTATCTGTATTGAGAACATCATGATGCACGATGTTTACATCTACGTGCAAAGGGATAGTATTGTATTTATCTTTCAGTCCTAAAGAGACAAAAGTATTAGTACCTTTTCCTTCATCATCCAATATACGGTACACAAAACTAGAACGCCCTTGGATCATACCTTGATTGATCAACTTCTTAAAAGGCTCTTCTTCGTTGTGGTAACCAAGGTCCTTCAATATTTTATTCCAAAAACGCGAGTAAAGTAAATGCCCAGTAGCATGTTCGGAGCCGCCAATATACAAATCAACAGATTTCCAATAATCTATAGCCTTTTTGGAAGCAAAATCTTCTCTATTCTGCGGATCCATATAACGGAACCAATACCATGAAGAACCGGCCCAGCCTGGCATGGTACTTAATTCGTATTCATATTTATCTTGATACTTCCATCCCTGAGCACGTCCCAGAGGAGGTTCACCCGACTCTGTAGGTAAATATTTATCAACTTCTGGAAGTAGCAATGGCAACTCATCTTCTTTAATAAGGTAAGGTAATCCATCTTTAAAGAATACGGGGACTGGTTCTCCCCAATAACGTTGACGCCCGAAAATTGCATCACGCATCCGGAAATTCACTTTTGCTTTTCCTAATCCCAGTTCAGATAACTTAGCAATGAGTGCTTCAGTAGCTTCATTATAAGTCATACCGTTGATAAAACCAGAATTTATGTAGCGTCCATCCTTATTAGGATCTGCAGCCTCTTCTATTTCTTGAGTATCAGATATCGCTACTATAGGAAGGCCAAAATGCTTTGCGAACACGTAATCGCGTTGATCGCCAGAAGGAACTGCCATAACTGCTCCTGTTCCATATCCTGCCAAAACATAATCCGCTATCCAAATCTGCACATCCTCACCTGTAATCGGATGTTTGGCATAGGACCCCGTAAACGCTCCGGACACCGTCTTTGTGTCTGCCATACGATCTAACTCAGATTTTTTAGCCGTCTTCTCAATATAGCTTTCCACTTGGTCACGGCAAGCATCCGTCGTCAGTGAAGAGACCAATTCATGCTCTGGTGCCAACACAACAAAACTAACGCCGAATATAGTATCCACTCGAGTTGTAAACACCTCGATAACCGAATCAAGCTGGGGAATAGGAAACTTAACAAGCGCTCCTGTAGATTTACCAATCCAATTACGCTGCATCTCGATCAGTGGCTCAGGCCAATCGATGGTATCCAGTCCTTGAAGCAATCGATCTGCATAGGCAGTGATTCGCATTGACCATTGCATCATTTTCTTCTGCTCCACGGGAAACCCGCCTCGCTCAGAGACGCCATTGATTACTTCATCATTTGCCAGTACTGTTCCTAATGCAGCACACCAGTTCACTGTACTTTCTTTTAGATAAGCTAACCTATACTTTAGTAACTCTCTTTGCTGTTCTTCGACAGAAAATGTCTTCCATTCTTCAGCCGTAAAAATCAATATATCCTCATCGCACTCCGCTTCGATACCTTGCGAACCTGCTTTTTCAAAACGAGCAACCAATTGTTCAATAGCTACAGCACGATTTTCCTTTTTGTCATACCAAGCATCGAATGCTTGCATAAAAATCCATTGCGTCCATTTGTAGTAATCTGGTTCTGAGGTACGAATCTCGCGCGACCAATCATAAGAGAATCCGATATTATCCATCTGCTCCCGATACCGATTAATATTCGCCTCGGTCGTAATGGATGGATGTTGCCCTGTCTGTATAGCATACTGCTCAGCAGGCAGACCAAACGAATCGTACCCCATAGGGTGCAACACGTTGAAACCTTTAGCACGCTTAAATCGTGAAAAGATATCCGAAGCGATATACCCTAGCGGATGTCCCACATGGAGACCTGCACCAGAAGGGTAAGGAAACATATCCAACACATAATACTTCGGCTTTTCCGTAGACTCAGACGTTTTGAAGGTAGCATTGTCCGCCCAGAAGGCTTGCCACTTCTTTTCTATTGATTTATGATTATACTCCATTTTTGTATAAAAAAGAATTTTACAAGAGTTGCGAAAATAGCGATTTTAACTCATTTTTAATACAAAAGTTTTTTATTGTACGTAATAATTTCAGATATTAGTTGCATTATTCACTGGTTTCAGTCAGTAAGGAAAGACGATAAAAAATGTTAAATATAGCTAGATTAAAGAGCTTATTATATTAATAGTTCCTAAAATCATCTTAATTCTTTACTTTCGCATCAAATTAAAAAATGGTTTATGTCAGCATTAGAACAAGGTTCACCTCGTAAAAAAACTAAATCTGTATATATTTCTACGGTTATTAGTATTGCTCTCGTATTATTAATGACGGGACTATTAGGTTTAATACTAGTTCATGCTAAAAATCTATCAAAATATGTAAAAGAGAACATCGTCTTAAATATTATTGTCAATGATAATGTAAATGAAGGGGATGTACTGTCTTTAAAGAAAGATATTGAAAAAGACGGCTATGTATTACGTACAGAATATGTCAGTAAGGAACTCGCTGCAAAAAGTCTTAAAGAAGATTTAGGAGAAGATTTTGTTGAATACTTGGGACACAACCCATTATTACCTTCTATCGATGTTTATTTAAAGGAACAATATGCTAATTCGGACAGCATACAACCATTTATACAAAAACTCACGAAAAACAGTCGTGTTAAAGAAGTTGTTTATCAAGAATCGTTGATTGATATGGTGAATAAGAATATTCGTATCATATCGATGGTTGTATTAGCTTTCACTGTGATATTATTAGTGATTGCTGTAGCATTGATCAATAATACCATTCGACTGGCGATCTACTCACAACGCTTTTTAATAAAGAGTATGCAGCTGATCGGTGCAACAAAGAGCTTCATCCGTAAGCCTTATATTTTGTATGGTATAGTGCATGGACTTATAGGCTCTTTAATCTCTATACTACTATTAATCTTCACTTTACAATTTGCGCAAAAGCAAGTACCAGAATTAATTTTTCTTCGTAACTGGTACGAATTTGGAGCAATATTCGTGATTGTCGTTATATTGGGTATATTGATATCTGGTCTTAGCACTTACTTTGCAGTAACAAAATATCTCAAAGCTAAATCACATAGCCTTTATCAATAGTATTCATATCATAAAGAAGTTTTTCAAGTCATCATTCAACTATAATAACTAAAAGATAATGTCACAAAAAAATCCTCTGATGAGCAATGAAAAGAAATCAAACATGTTTGTATTTCAAAAAGTAAACTATCAGCTTTTCATCATTAGTATCGTTATTGTAGCTATCGGCTTTTTTTTGATGATGGGCACTGAAGATATCTATAGTTTCGCTAAAATAACGCTAGCTCCTCTAGTTGTTATTCTAGGTTTTGCAGTTGGCTTTATCGCAATCTTGTATAAGCCAAAAAATAAAAACATCTAAAGAACATGAGTTATTTTGAGGCTATTATTTTAGCCATTATTGAAGGTCTTACCGAATTCCTTCCGGTCTCATCTACAGGCCACATGATTATTGGATCGGCCCTAATGGGCATGGAGCCCTCCCCATTTGTCAAATTATTTACTATTGTAATACAACTCGGCACGATACTCTCTGTACTCGTACTTTACTGGAAGCGATTCTTCAAGTCTTTGGATTTTTATTACAAATTGGTTGTAGCGGCAATACCGGCTTCTATACTTGGTATTCTACTTAACGACTTTATAGACTCTTTATTGGAAAGCCCGCTTATGGTTGCTATAATGCTCGTGGTAGGTGGTGTAATCCTATTATTTGTGGATCGTTGGTTCAACAAACCTACAGTAGAAGACTCCGACAAGATTAGTTTTAAACAGGCATTTATTATTGGCTGTTACCAATGTCTAGCACTGATACCTGGCACATCGCGCTCAGCAAGTACTATTGTTGGTGGAATGACACAGAACTTAACTAGAAAAGCCGCTGCTGAGTTCTCTTTCTTTTTGGCTATTCCTATGATGCTAGGTGCATCTCTTATAAAACTACTAAAGTTCTTTAAAGAAGGACATTCTTTTTCTGGAGAAGAAATCAACTTATTAGTTATAGGCAATATAGTAGGCTTCATTGTAGCGATTATCGCTATCAAAACCTTCATTGATATCTTAACAAAATATGGCTTTAAAGCATTTGGATGGTACAGGATTATTGTAGGGGGTATTATCATTGCGATGTTGCTTAGTGGTCATAGTTTACAGATTATTTAATGAAAGACGTGCAGGACCTTAACAGACAATTTTCATTCGCTGAAGGCGAAGTACTATTGGTAGATAAACCAATTACATGGACTAGTTTTGATGTTGTGGGCAAATTGAGAAATACAATGAAGCCCCTTAAACTCAAAGTCGGACATGCAGGAACCTTGGATCCTTTGGCTACGGGGCTTTTAATTGTTTGTACCGGAAAGCTGACAAAAAAAATAGATCTTTTCCAAGCTGAAGACAAAGAATACACTGGTACTATTACTCTAGGGGCAACAACCCCCTCCTTTGATTTAGAAACCGAGATAGACCAGACTTTTGATATTTCAGATATCTCGGATGAAATGATAAGAGAGACTGCACAATCTTTTTTGGGAGAAATCAGCCAATTTCCACCAGCCCACTCTGCCCTCAAGATAAATGGAGAAAGAGTCTATGAAAAGGCTAGACGTGGAGAAGAAGTAGAACTAAAAGCCAGGACAGTCTTTATACATGATTTTGATATTGAAAAAATAGAACTTCCGCTCATACATTTCCGTATAAAATGTGCAAAAGGTACTTATATCAGATCTATTGCCCATGACTTTGGAAAAAAACTAAATAATGGAGCGCACCTTTCTTCTTTACGACGCACCATGAGTGGTGAGCTTCACGTTGATAACGCGTGGAATTTAGAAGATTTAATACAAGCCATTCGAGCTCAAAAGGTTCTAATGGAAGAAAAAAAAGACTTATAATTTCTAATGAAAATTTATAGAAACCTAGACGATTTCGCTCCACTTGAAAATGCAATAGTCACTATTGGCACTTTTGATGGTGTGCACATAGGTCATCAAAAAATATTAAAGAAACTGGTTAACTGTGCCAAAGAGCTTAGAGGAGAGTCGGTATTATTAACATTCTTTCCGCATCCAAGACTTATTATAAACCCGGATGATGAAGGACTTCGACTGATTAATGATATCGAAGAGAAAACACATCAACTAGCGCTTGCGGGGATCGACCATTTGATTATCACTCCATTTACCAGGGATTTTTCCAACCAAAGCGCCGAAGAATATATCCGTAATGTTTTGGTAAATAAACTAGGCACCAAATCTATTATCTTAGGATATGACCACCACTTTGGCAAGGACAGAAAGGGGTCAATTAAAGATTTGATTCACTTTTCGACAATTTTTGATTTTCAGGTTCAAGAAATCCCCAAGCAAGATATTGATGATGTAGCAGTTTCTTCTACCCGTATTCGGGAGTCACTGATTAAAGGAGACATTGCCACAGCAAACAAATATTTAGGCTATCCTTTTGAGCTAACAGGCACGGTGATTCGGGGAGACCAGATTGGAAGACAAATTGGCTTTCCAACAGCTAATATCCATGTCCATGAGGCCCACAAGCTTATTCCAGCTTATGGAATATACGCAGTAGAGGTAGAAGTCTATCCAAACGTGAATTCCGTTGAATCGGGGTATTATAACGTCCCGCAACCGGAAAAGACTGCGCAGGGCATGTGTTATATCGGAACAAGACCCACAGTAGACGGCATGAATCGGAAAATAGAAGTTAATCTATTGGATTTTAAAGACAATCTCTACACAAAAACTATACGAGTCAAATTCATGCATTTTATACGTCACGATGAGCGTTTTGATTCATTGGAGGAGATGCAGCAACAGATAAAAATCGATGAGGAAAGCATCAGAGCTTATTTTAAAAAATAAGCTCTGATATTATCTTAAATCAGTTCAAAAATATCACGTACCCCTAATAACTTTCTGGAAGTAAAACCTTCGGCATAGGCAACTTGTATATTGCGTCCAAACTCTTTGGCCCTCCCTTTCGTATATTCCATAAAGTCAGGACTAGAAATATAAGTCTGTGGACCATCATCTTCCGTTAGGGAGTTAAATTGTGTTTTATAAGCCAAAATAGACTCTTCTTTTAGACTCCAATAGTCACTAATATCTAAGACAATATCGGGTTGGATGTACTTATCCTGTATCAACTGCAGTTGTAACCTAGGTCGGAAAGCCTCCTGATCTTGACCATCGTCCTGTGTCTCAATACGTCTAAGTCCTGAAAGAAATAGCGCATCATTAACAAGCTTGCTCGCTCTACCGTGATCAGGGTGACGATCATCGAGGGCATTGGTAATTACAATCTCAGGTCTGTATTTACGGATAGCTTTGATGATAATGCGTTGACTATCCTCTTCATTGGCAAAAAAACCATCCCGAAGACCTAGATTTTCACGGACTGCCACTCCCAATACACGAGCAGCCTCTAAGGCTTCTGCCGCCCTCGTCTCTGCTGTTCCTCTTGTTCCTAACTCTCCTCGTGTCAAATCAATAATACCTACAGTTTTCCCTTCTGCAACATATTTCGCTATTGTACCTCCGGCCCCTAATTCGGCATCGTCCGGATGAACAGTCATGACCATTAAATCTAATTTCATCTGTTTATTTTAATTAAGCTATCAGATAGTCCGCTGTTTATAATATTTTCTCCGTTTCATATCCAGGAAACTGTTAATCCACATACAGACTCATAGCATATCTTCAAGCTCAAAATTAGGTATTTTATGTTTTCTATAATCGACTAATTCAAACAGAAGAAATGCAATACAGCTTTTATGACAGAACCGTGAAGGAATTGCACTACTTGGCATCCAAAAGATCTCGGATCTTCCGCTGAACCCGAGCAGACATAGGACTAGTTAAGCTGTAATAGAAATCAACAACCCTCCCCTCTCTATCTACAAGAAATTTATGAAAATTCCACAGGGGCTTACTATCTAAAACACCATTTAGCTCCTTTTTAGAAAGAAAATTATACAAAGGATGTATATAATCCCCCTTGACATGTATTCTTTTGAAAACAGGAAATGTAACCCTCTCTTTTATTTTACAATATGTCTCCAGATTAAGTCCCGTACGTGGCTCTTGGTTGTTAAAATCATTCGATGGAAAAGCTAAAATCTCGAATCCCTGATCTTTAAATTTTCCGTAAAGTTGCTCTAAGGTTTTGAATTGCTTACGGAAATAGCAACCACTGGCTGTATTAACAATAAGAACAACCTTACCTGCGAAATCTTCCAATGATCGTTCTTTTCCAGAAAATTCAAGAGCTTTAAAGTTGTAAATATTGTTCTCCATAAATCTTAATACTATTGATAAGGTTTGTTAATAGGTCTTACCCGTTCATACTCCCGGATAATATTCTCAATTTCAAAATCTTCAGTCGGGTTGTAGGTACTTTTCAAATTATGTCCAAAAACACGGGCAACACCTTGATATACAAAAGCAGTAACACTCCCTTTCATATCTTTTACTAAATCATAACTTGTATTTCCAGTCTGCCGTTCAATCAACTTAATTAATATCTTACCCTGCGATACCGAAAGATTTTTGACTTCATTGGTAATCTTTTCTTTAATTTCTTGTTCGCAAGCTTTAATCAGCATCTTTTCATCTCTTTTGCTACTCACTAAAGCGAGATCCCGATCCAGCTGTTCATACCGCCTCTGTGCATATATAGCATAAGGGAGAACCCTTAATACGTTTCTTTTCAGTCTCATGTTGCGATTTTTTTCTTCCTCACTCTTCCACTCGCGCTGTGCTCGGACGACAACCTCTTCGATCGGAAACCAGGGAACAACTTCACCAGATGCCAATTTCGTCGTAAGATAATAAGCTACAGTTTCTGCCTTCCCCTCTCCATAATGGGGCAATGTCAAAAGCGGCATCTGCTCTTGAGCAACAACCAAATTGCTCCAAGCCAACAAAACAATCAATACCCGCGTAAAGCCCCAGCTACACATTACTTTTTTGATTATAGATTCAGTAAAAAAATCTCTATTTATTCGTATATTTATATTATACAAAGGTTAAAAACAGTATAGTTTTCATCCCGTAACTATAAAAATACAATTTTTGATTGAAACTACGAAATTAATTGAAAGGTTCTTATGGCAGATTATGTGATTGATATTGAGGCGGAAAACAAAGAAATAAGAAAACGATATAGAGCTTTATTGAGGGCCTGTAAGCCAACTTTGCAAAAAGGTGATAAGCAACAAATTCGCATGGCCTTTGACCTCGCGCTAGAAAGCCATAAAGACATGCGTAGAAAATCGGGAGAACCTTACATCTATCATCCTATTGCAGTCGCACAGATCGCAGCAGAGGAAATTGGTCTAGGTACTACTTCTATTGTGTGCTCACTGCTGCATGATGTGGTCGAAGATACCAGCCTAACATTGGAAGATATAGAAGCTCAATTTGGCAAAAAGGTTGCGAAGATAATTGACGGCCTCACTAAAATATCTGGCGTTTTTGACCCCAATAGTTCAATGCAGGCGGAAAACTTCCGAAAAATGTTATTGACACTAGCTGATGATGTTCGCGTAATACTCATTAAACTGGCAGACAGGCTACACAACATGCGTACAATGGAGTTTATGGCTAGGCATAAACAACTCAAAATAGCTTCTGAAACCAGCTATTTATACGCACCACTAGCCCATCGTTTAGGCCTTTATGCTATTAAATCTGAACTGGAAGACCTTTCGATGAAATATACGGATCCAGATACCTACAAATTCATCGCAAAAAAGCTGAACGAAAAAAAGGCCGAACGCGAGCGCTTTATCTCCAATTTCATAGCACCAATTAATGAAATACTAATTGAACAGGGGATAAAAGCAGAGATTTATGGCCGTCCCAAATCAATACACTCGATATGGAATAAGATGCGTAAGAAATCTATTCCTTTTGAGGAAGTCTATGACCTTTTTGCAATACGGGTGATCATAGACTCTGAATACGAAAAGGAAAAGACAGAGTGTTGGAAAGTATACTCTATTATCACGGACCTATATAGGCCGAATCCAGACCGACTCCGGGACTGGATCTCTACCCCCAAGGGAAATGGGTACGAATCACTACATACAACGGTAATGGGGCCAAAAGGGCAATGGGTAGAGGTACAGATCCGCACAAAAAGAATGAACGAAATTGCGGAAAAGGGATTTGCCGCACACTGGAAATACAAAGAATCTAACTCGGACAATGGGCTTGACCAATGGATACAAAAAGTTCGGGATATCCTTGGAAGCCCTGAGCAAAATGCACTGGATTTTCTTGATGATTTCAAAATGAACCTTTTCTCTGATGAAATATTCATTTTTACGCCAAAAGGAACCTTAATACAACTACCGAATGGAGCTACGGCCTTAGACTTTGCTTTTGAAATACACTCCGATATAGGAGCTACATGTATTGGGGCCAAAGTAAATCATAAACTTGTTCCGCTAAGTCATCATTTACAAAATGGAGACCAGGTAGAGATTATAACATCAAACAAACAATCTCCAAAAGAGGATTGGCTTAACTTTGTAGTTACTGCGAAAGCTAAATCCAAAATACGTTCTTCTTTGAAAGAAGAAAAAAGAAGGGTCGCCGAAGAAGGTAAGGAGATACTCGAACGAAAGCTCAAATCATTAAAAATCACCTATAACACGGATAATATAAATAAAATAGCTAATTTTTTTAAATTTCCGAGTTCACAAGAGCTTTTCTACAACGTTGCCAAAGGGGCAATCGATATCAAAAACTTACGGGAATATGCGGCAAGTGAAAAAATACATGACAATAATAACAGTCAGTTTACTTCGCATATCTCCGGACTTGTCGAGAAGATTAATAAGAAAGACAGTGACACCATACTCATTGGCGATGATCTACAAAAAGTAGATTACACGCTAGCGCCTTGCTGTAATCCTATACCTGGTGATGACATTTTTGGTTTTTTAACAGTCAATGATGGAATAAAGATCCATCGTACCTCCTGTCCAAATGCATCAAAACTAATGGCTAATTACGGCTACAGAATATTAAAGGCGCAATGGGCATCATCTCAGATAGAGACATCATTCCTCACGGGAATCCGTATCATTGGAATTGACGATGTGGGCCTTGTGAATAAACTTACCACAGTAATTTCTCAGGAATTTAAAATCAACATCCGATCCCTATCCATCTCAAGTAATGAAGGAATTTTTGAAGGTAATATCATGGTACATATAAACAATCTAGGTCAATTGGATAATCTCATCAATCACCTAAAACTTGTCAGTGGAATAACCAGTGTAACACGGTATGAATCTGAAAATTAATCATATGATTATCAGTTTTTTTAATTATGCTATAAATAGCGTAGAAATTGGTAAATTTGTTTAGGTGTTAATCCTTATATAAGAAAATGAATCAAGCTGAGAACTACAGTACAGTAAAAAAAATATTTGAAGCTTACTTAGAAAACAAAAGTCTAAGAAAAACTCCTGAACGCTATGCTATTCTAGAAGAAATCTATTCGCGTACCGATCATTTTGATGTAGAGTCACTCTACATCCATATGAAAAACAAAAAATACCGCGTGAGCAGAGCTACAGTGTACAATACCTTAGAGCTTTTGGTTTCTTGCGACTTAGTGACCAAACATCAATTTGGTCGTAACATGGCTCAATTCGAGAAATCCTATGGCTACAAACAACATGATCACGTCATTTGTATAGAGTGTAATAACGTTGTTGAGTTTTGTGACCCACGCATCCATCAGATACAAAGTATGATTGGAGAGCTTCTTAAATTTGACATAAAACACCACTCTCTAAACCTCTATGGTGTATGCCAAGCTTGTCAAGAAGCTAAAGACAAAGAAAACAAGAAAGTAGATACAGAAGTAATTTCAAATTAATTCTCCAACCTTTATTTTAAATAGTATTTTTGTTCGGAAAATTGGCAATCAGTTTTCCGAACTTAGTTTTTACAGTCACCGTTTATCAATCAAAACTATATGTTGATAGACTTTCCATAAGTATTTGGAAATGGCTCTAAATTCACTGTGCACGCTAGGTGTTATACAGTGTCAGAGCTGGGTACGTTATTTTAGTTTTTTAAAAAATTCAATTTTAATCTCAAAATAAATACGCTATGCAAGTTGATGTGCTATTGGGCTTACAATGGGGCGATGAAGGAAAAGGGAAAATAGTGGATGTATTATGTCCACAGTACGATTTAATCGCTCGTTTTCAAGGAGGCCCTAATGCCGGACACACTTTAGAGTTTGACAACAAAAAATTTGTTTTAAACACTATCCCTTCAGGTATTTTTAACCCTAAGACCTTAAACTTAATTGGAAACGGAGTTGTAATCGACCCTATCATCCTAAAAAGAGAGCTTGACAATCTTAAGTCAGCTGGTTTTGATCCTGTAGGAACAGGAAAACTGGTCTTAGCCCGAAAAGCACACTTAATCCTTCCGACGCATCAACTTTTAGATGCAGCCTCTGAATCCAAAATGGGTGCAGGAAAAATCGGTTCTACATTAAAAGGAATTGGGCCTACTTACATGGATAAGACAGGTAGAAATGGCCTACGTGTAGGAGACACTACACTACCTGACTTTATGGAGCGTTATGAAAGATTAAAAGAAAAACATCTAAGTATCTTAGCGCATTACGGTGAAGTTCCTGATTTTAAAGAACGTGAAGAAGCATTTCTTGCGGCGATTGAATTCTTAAAAACGATTCCGCATGTGGACTCTGAGCACCTCGTCAACCAATATCTGAAAGAAGGAAAGAGAGTTTTAGCAGAAGGTGCACAAGGTACATTATTAGACATCGATTTTGGTTCTTATCCATTTGTTACCTCTTCCAATACAACAACAGCTGGAGCTTGTACTGGCTTGGGGATCGCACCAAATAGAATTGGAGAAGTCTTAGGTATATTTAAAGCTTACTGTACTCGTGTAGGCGGTGGACCTTTCCCAACAGAATTGGATAACGAAGTTGGTGAGCAGCTGCGTCAATTAGGCCATGAATTTGGAGCGACGACTGGCCGAGCAAGACGTACAGGCTGGATTGATATTCCTGCATTAAAATACGCTATCATGCTGAATGGTGTTACGGAACTCGTTATGATGAAAGCCGATGTACTCGATACTTTTGAAAAAATATATGCATGTACACACTACAATTATAATGGAGAAGTAATTGATTACATGCCGTATGATATCAATTCGATCAAACCGATACCGGTTTTGGAAGAAATTGAAGGTTGGAACCAAGACTTAACTGGTATCCGTTCGAAAGAGGAAATACCTGCAGCATTAGCAAACTATATCGCGTATTTAGAGAAAGCACTTGAAGTGCCAATCAAATATCTTTCTGTAGGTCCTGATCGTACACAGACAATTGTTTTAAAATAAAAAATGGCAACAGCCATATTTGAAGTAGACAGATTACCGTTCGTTGCTAAAGCTTTACAGTGGGCGCAGCAATTCGAACAATTCTGCCATCTTCAATCGAATGAGTATACAGACGAATACAGTTCAATCGAAGCACTATTAGCTGTAGGTGCTTCCGATGAGTTTAAAGCTACAGATCATAAAGTCTTTAACGACTTAGAACAATTTAGAGCCAAGTACCCTAATCAATGGGTGCTTGGTTTTTTTAGTTATGACTTAAAAAATGAACTAGAAAACCTGCATACCACATTTCCTGACCCATTAAACTTTCCAAACGCCTATTTTTTTGTCCCTAAAACAATCATTAGATTTATAGGGGAAACTGTAGAAATTGAAGCTACCGAACCAGCACAGATTCATCAATCCATATTAAATACAGTTTTAGATACCAGATCTGATAAAGGTAAAATGGCACAGGTAGAGGTCAAAAATAGAATGTCTAAAGACGAATATCTCAATACATTTGAAAAAATGATGTTGCATATCAAGCGGGGAGACATTTACGAAGTAAACCTCTGCCAGGAATTCTATGCAGAAAACACGGTCATCGATCCAATACTCACTTATGAGCGTCTTAACAAGGTATCTCCTACCCCATTCTCCACATTCTTCAAATTAAAGGATAAATACATCATTTCGGCCTCTCCTGAACGCTTCCTTGCAAAAAGAGGAAGTACATTAATTTCTCAACCGATTAAAGGCACAGCTCCACGTGGAAAGAGCTTAATGGAAGATGAACAGATCAAAACTGAATTAAAAAACAATCCAAAAGAAATCGCAGAAAACATCATGATCGTGGATCTAGTCCGCAATGATATGACACAATCTGCAGAACCTGCAACCGTAACAGCCGAAAAACTTCTGGAAGTTCAGACCTTTAAACAGGTACATCAACTTGTCTCTACCATAACTGGCTTACAAAGAAACACCATCTCAGACATCAAGGCAATAAAAAACCTATTTCCTCCGGGGTCCATGACCGGTGCACCAAAGGTAAGTGCAATGCGTCTTTGCGACAGTTATGAAAGTAGTAGGCGTGGAGTGTATGCTGGAGCAATAGGATATTTTGCTCCAAACGGAGATTTTGACTTTAATGTTGTCATCCGTACTATTATTTACAATCATACGAAACAATACCTATCCTTTCATACAGGAGGAGCTCTGACTTATAATGCCCTAGCAGAAGATGAATATAATGAATGTCTGCTAAAGGCAAGTGCCATAACAGCAGTGCTCAACGGAGGCTAAGAACCTTCGCTAAATTCTTTTCGGAAACGAAACTTGGAGCGTCAAAATCATTCTTGGAAGAATCTTTCATAAACCTTACATTTACGATTAAAATCAATAATTATATGGCACTAAATTACGTATGGGTTTCCTTTTTTTTGATCACTTTCGTTGTCGCTCTAATAAAGCTAATCGGTGGGGATACCGAAGTGTTCCAAAACATTGTAAAGTCTTTATTCGACAGTGCAGCAAATGGCGCAACAATCTCCTTAGGCCTAATCGGAATGATGACTTTTGCATTGGGAATTATGAAAATTGGTGAAAAAGGTGGAATGATAGCCGTATTCGCCCGGATTGTAGGTCCTTTTTTCAACAAATTATTCCCTGAAATACCTAAAAACCATCCGGCCCTAGGGTCTATTTTGATGAACTTTTCTGCTAATGCCCTTGGCTTGGACAACGCAGCCACTCCACTAGGGTTGAAAGCAATGAAGGAACTACAGGAGTTAAATCCACAAAAAGATACTGCTTCGAATGCACAGATCATGTTTATCGTTTTGAACGCTTCGAGCTTAACACTCCTTCCTATTTCCATTATGGCTTATAGACAAGAAGCTGGTGCAGCCCAACCGTCTGATGTTTTCCTTCCCATATTAATTGCTACTTTTTTTTCTACACTGGCAGCTTTGATAATGGTGTCCATCTATCAGAAGATAAACCTCTTTAACAAAACGATATTACTATACCTAGGATCTTTATCCGTTGCTATAGGCGGACTACTTTATTATTTTTCTACTTTACAACAGGAACAAATAGAGGTTATTTCCTCTGTGGTCGGAAATCTCACTCTTTTCTCTCTCTTTGTTTCATTTATCGCACTAGCTTTCTACAAAAAAATAAATGTTTATGATGCTTTTATTGAGGGAGCTAAAGAAGGTTTCAGTGTAGCTGTCAATATTATCCCTTATCTGGTTGCTATATTAGTAGCTATTGCAGTATTTAGAGCCTCAGGTACAATGGACTACCTTGTTGATGGCATTTCGTACCTAATTGCTAAACTAGGGTTCGATACCTCATTTGTGGAAGCCTTACCTGTAGCCTTTATGAAACCCTTAAGTGGATCAGGAGCCAGAGGACTTATGGTAGACCTTATGGCAGCCAAAGGAGCAGATGAATTTGCTTCTCGTGTAGCTTGTGTCATACAAGGATCAACAGAAACTACATTTTATGTCTTAGCAGTATATTTTGGTTCCGTCGCTATTAAAAACACAAGACATGCACTCCCTTGTGCTTTAATCGCAGAATTTATCGGAGTAGTAGCTGCTATTATAGTTGCTTATATTTTCTTTGGATAAACTCCAAGATTATAAAGCAACACTTATAAACACCGTAGAAATACCTATTGTCTTTAAATCTTAACTATAGGATTTAAAGACAATAGGATACATATAAAAAAGAACAACAATCCTTATGAAAACAATTGCTTTAATAGCCCATGACGGAAAAAAAGCGGAAATGGTAGCTTTCGTAAAAGACCACATAGAAAATCTGAAAAATGCTAACCTGATAGCTACGGGCACTACAGGAACCTATGTAAAGCAAACTGGACTGCAGGTCGAGCTTAAATTAAGTGGTCCCAAAGGCGGTGACGCACAGATAGCTGCCCTAGCAGCCGAAGGGAAAATAGATGGAATAATTTTTTTTAGAGACCCGCTTGGTAAACATCCCCACGAACCGGACATACAAATGTTGATGCGAATCTGTGACCTGTACAATGTCCCGTTAGCGACTAACCCAGGCACAGGAACACTTATCATAGAGGGATTATTAAACGATCAAAAGAATGACTGACGAAGTAAAAGTAAGTATTGGGAAGGAAAAATATAAAACAGAAGTAAGCATTAATCAGCATCATCTTATAGCTGATGAACCCACAGAAGTTGGAGGAACTGACCTCGGCCCCAAACCCACAGCCTTCCTATTATCGGCACTCGGTACCTGCAAAGCAATGACCATGCGAATGTATGCAGACCAAAAGCAATGGCCTTTAGAATCTATAGAAATATCCTTATCCAGCGAAGTTGTAAAAAGTACTCAACAGCAGACTACTTACATTCGCTGTATCATTAAACTATATGGGGATCTAGATGATATGCAAAAAGAACGAATTCTAAAAGTGGGTGATAAATGTCCTGTACAAAAAATACTCAGTAACCCTATCATTATTGAAAGCAACATGCTACAATAAATTTACAGTTAATTTGGCTTAAGGATATTATATTTGCGCCATAAATAAAGTTAATAATGTCGTCATCACAAGAGGAACTCATATTAAGTAGCCCTTACCAACAATTCGAAAGAGAAGAATGGAAGGATTTAAATGGACAGTTTAATCTAAATCTGGAATCTACAGATATAAATTCTCTCCATGCACTTAACGAACCTCTGAATATGAAGGAAATCGAAGAGATATATTTTCCTTTAGCTCACCTGATCGAACTTCATATCAAAAACCATGATACTATTCGTGATGACAGCAATTCTTTTTTCCAAAGAAACCAACAAAAGCTCCCTTTTATCATCGGTATAGCAGGGTCCGTTGCTGTTGGTAAGAGTACAACAGCTCGCGTCCTGACCAAAGTACTTTCTCTGCTGCCGCATAAACCCAAAGTAGAACTGGTAACTACAGATGGATTTCTCTTCCCTAACAAAATTCTTTCAGACAAAAATATAATGAATAGAAAGGGGTTCCCGGAGAGCTATGACACGAAAAAGCTCCTTCATTTCCTATCGGCAATAAAATCGGGCACACCGCAGGTATCTGTTCCGATGTATTCACATCTGGAATATGATGTATTGCCAGAAGAAGAACAAAAGATTGTCGAGCCAGACATTCTCATATTAGAAGGTATTAACGTATTACAGGTCAACTCACAAAAAGGTCAAAACAACAAAGTATTTGTTTCCGATTTTTTTGATTATTCAATCTATGTTGATGCTTTAGAAAAAGATATCATCTCTTGGTATGTTAATCGTTTTGAATCTTTACGAGCGACAGCATTTCAAGACCCTACGTCTTACTTTCATAAATACGCCGATATGAGTCTTGAAGAGAGTAGAGATATGGCAATTCAGATATGGAATGAAATCAACAAACCGAATCTCCATGACAATATACTACCTACAAAATATAGAGCGAATCTTATCTTACAGAAGGGCTCAGATCACTTTGTAGAAAGCATTAAAGTCCGGAAGATTTAGTCTGCCTGTGTTTAAATGATAAGATATACTTAAGTATTTCATTTTCGATGCTTTTGTGAAGCTTATTGCTGCTACTCACGGCGTATAATTCGATCTTATAGCGCACAAAGTCTTTTCCGATTTCTATAACTTCTAAATCAAGTTCATTGTTAGAGGCTAGATTAGGATGGTTTCTTAAAGTATCACGAATATCCCGTTCCAACTCATCGACAGATACATTAATAGCTAGAGGCAATTCAAACTTTACTGCAAACAGATTGGAACGATGGGCAGACAGGTTGACCATAGGGTTTGTGAACACTAAATTATTAGGTATCATCACGATATCATCTTCATCATTCTGCAGCTCAATATTAGCAAAGGTTATATCAACGATTCGCCCCTTCTGGTCTCCTACTTTAATTCTATCGCCTACCGAAAGCTGCTCCGAAAACATAATAAACAGGCCGCTAAGCATATTGGTAATATAATCCCTAAAAAGCACCGCAATTGCCATGGCAACAATAGTAAGACTTGTTAAAAACTCTATAGGCTTTATCCCAAATGCTATCATCAAAGCTATAATTACAAAAACAGCATTTAACATCGCTGTAACTCTATTTATCCCCAGGACAAAATTACCACGTACCGCCTTCTTTGCATGCCGCACATTGTAAAAAGAGATGATAACAAAACGTATAATAGAAACAATTATACTCGGCACCAAGAAAAAATAAAAACCTCTTACTCCCTGATACCACCACGTAAGTTCATCTTCAGTAACTGTATTGAAGAAAAAAGCTATCGTCATCCCTAAAAGAATGATTTTAATAATAAATGTAAAAGGGAACTTGCTGCCCTTATTATTGTCCACCATTTTATGTCAATTGTCTAAAGAGGTCTAATCTACTAATTTTTGAACAATTGCAGATACTATTAAAGCATAAAACCGTTTTAGAATCCCCTAAAAATACACTAACTTAGCCCACCTAAAACGAAAGTTTTTTTATATGGAAACAACATTTGATTTTGAAAAGCCAATCGCAGATTTGCAAACTCAGATAGAGAAAGTTCATCAAGTCGCAGAGAAAACGAAAGTTGATATGAGTGCTACGATTCGTGAACTTGAAGAAAAGCTAGCGGAAACTACTGTCGACGTATACAAAAATATGACGGGATGGCAGAAAGTACAGATGTCTAGACATCCCGAAAGACCACAGACATTCGACTATGTCGATATGATTTGTGATGATTTTGTTGAGCTACATGGCGACCGTACAGTCAAAGATGATAAAGCTATTATTGGCGGATTTGCTTCTATAGGAGGAGAATCCGTAATGGTTATTGGACACCAGAAAGGTAAAAACACCAAAGAAAGACAGTATCGTAATTTTGGTATGGCCAATCCTGAAGGCTATAGAAAAGCGCTTCGTCTAATGAAAATGGCTGAGAAATTCAACAAGCCAGTGATTACGCTTATCGATACCATGGGGGCTTACCCAGGACTTGAAGCAGAAGAACGTGGCCAGGGGGAGGCAATAGCCCGTAATCTACTGGAAATGTCTGTGCTTAAAGTGCCGGTAATATGTATTGTAATAGGTGAAGGTGCTTCTGGTGGCGCGTTAGGGATCGGTATCGGTGATCGTGTCTATATGATGGAAAATACTTGGTATTCGGTTATTTCCCCGGAATCTTGTTCTTCTATCCTTTGGAGAAGTTGGGATCATAAAGAACGTGCAGCTGAAGCTCTAAAACTAACGGGTAACGATATGCTCGCCAATGGACTGATTGATGGTATCATCCCTGAACCATTAGGTGGAGCTCATCAAAATCCAGAAGAAGCAGCACACAATCTAAAAGAACAGATTTTAAGTGATCTAGCGGTTCTAAAAGCCAAAAATACAGATACACTTGTCACTGAAAGAATTGACAAGTTTAGTAAAATGGGCGTAGTCCATGAATAATAAAAAAGAACCTCTAGAGGTTCTTTTTTTATTTAAGGGAAACAAATCATTTATCTCTAGATAAAACTGTACCTGATGCTTCCCTTATTTGAACGCCACAAAACTTGCAAAACACAGATTCTTATGCAAAACATCAATTTTTGTAAAACCAACCTCTTTAAGCAAATCTAACTGATACATAAGCGACCTTGGACTATCCTCCTTTTCTATATACTTAAACACGTGATCTCGATAGGCCTCATCTTTTAATGATTCTAGATACGATCCATATTTTTCATGATAAATCAAGTCTTGTAATACTGGATCAGCCTGTTCTACCAGATCAAAAATCCATATACTTCCTCCTTCTTTTAGTAAATCATAAAACCGGACAAAGGCATTCTTCCAATCCTCATCATCACGAAGATGATGTAACACTGCCGTCGCAATGATAACATCAAAACCTTGTGGTGCTAGACAAACTGTCCTAAAATCTCCCTGTAAACACGTCACCTTTCCCCCTACATTGACAGAATCGATACGCTCTTTTGCTTTCTCCAACATTGGCTTACTCAAATCAACTAAGGTAATATCCAACGGATATATATGAGTCAATAATTGGATATCATAGTTTCCAGCACCACAGCCTATGTCTAATACCTCTCTTAAGTTAGGATAAACTCTCGCTATTCCCTGTGCAAACAGTTGCATATTAAATGTAGCGTCCAACGTCGTCTGTTGTCCCGTTTCTAGTTTAGAAAAACGTTCAACATCGTTGTCAAAACGTTCTTCAATTTCTTTCAATGTAGATTTTGCTTTCATATTATTCAAAGCTACCGAAGTATATAATACCTTAAAAATACTATTTTTGTTATTTATAAATACCTAATAAGTATCATGGAAATAAGACATCTTCGCTATTTTAAAGTATTAGCAGAAGAATTACACTTCGGCAAAGCAGCAAAACGACTATTTATTTCTCAACCTCCTTTGAGTCGACAGATCAAAGAACTAGAAGAAGAGCTTTCAGTTAAGCTCCTGACAAGAAATAACAAAAGGGTAGCTTTGACGGAGGCTGGAAAACATTACCTTAGGGAATGTGAGCACCTATTAAATGGTTTAGAGAAGGCTAAACAACAGTGCCAACAAATTCATCTTGCGGAAAGCGGGATATTTAATTTAGGATACATCAGCTCGATTTCTAAAGAAAAACTATCAGAACTTCTAAAACAGATAAAAAACAACTATCCTTTGTTGCAAGTTCACCTTTTTGAGACGTCTTCCCAAAAACAACTCACAGCCCTAGAGCAGGGTAAACTTGATATCGGTATTGTCAGAGCTCCCATTACACGTCCAATGTTTACCCAAAAATCCCTATATGAAGATGGTTTTGTCTTAGCCTTGTCCAGTTCAAGGGGGCAAACAATGAATGGTGATTTAAGAAATTTAAATCTTAGTAGATCTTCGTTTATATCCTATAACAGTGATTATGCGCCGGTATATCATCAAAAGTTTATAGAAATCTGCAGTAGGCTTAACTTTACTCCAATTGTTATGCACGAATGCAATACCATACAATCAATATTAGAGTTAGTTGCTCACGATGTAGGGATAGCTATCGTACCCAAAACAGTCCAACAATGTAGTACAGCGTCCGATATATGTTTTTTAGAGATCAATGATTCCTCCGATATCAAAACTCAAATTGTGATGACCTACCTCTCTAATAATCCTAACAAACTACTATTTGCAATTTCAGAACTCATATCCGATCTATTTAAATAGAAAAGCCTGTATTGATTAATACAGGCTTTTCTATTGTTATGTTAAGGCTAACTTACCATTTCAAGATATCGTTTCCGAATGTGAAGAGCATTAGAGCGATCAGTATAAAGAAACCAATCATCTGTGCTGTTTCCAAGAACTTGTCACTTAAAGGTTTTCCCTGTACCATTTCTACGAGTAAGAAAATCACGTGTCCACCATCCAGTGCAGGGATAGGCAATAAATTCATGAAAGCAAGAGCCATAGATAATGTACCTACGAGTGTCCAAAACCGCATCCAATCCACCTCTTTACCAAACATCTTGGCTATACCTACTGGACCAGATAGAGCCTTATCTGCACGAACCTCGCCTTTGAATATCTTACCAAATCCTTTAATATTGTCTGTGATTACGGAAAAAGCTTTGTTTACGCCTATTGGAAATGACTCTGCAAACGAGTAAGTACGTCTTACCTCAGGCACTGAAGGAATAAATCCCAATATGGATGAAGTATCAGCCGCAGCGATCAACTGTAAAGAATCCGCTCCGCGGATGATATCTAGTTTTATTTCTTTGCCTTTATTCTTAGCAATCTCCGCTTGAAGAATATCCAGTCGGGCTACAGCAATACTATTGATACCAATGATACTATCCCCTTTTAAAAGCCCCATCTTCTCCGCACGTGACCCCTTGGCTATAGAATCTATTGGAAACAATTTAAATAGAGGGGTTACAAACTCATTACGTTTATGCTCAGCGATATCATTCAACATCGTTGCTGGCAATACAATATCCATGTTTTTTCCAGCTCTTTCGATCTGTAGTGTAGCATCGCCCATCAGTACATCCGAAGTCATCAAATCCTTCATAAACAAATTGGCCCTATTACCGTTTACTCCTACAATCTTATCTCCTTCCTGTAAGCCTATTTTCTCGCCGATGATACCCGGTTTTATTCCGTACAATTTCGTATTATCCAAATCGGCTTCTCCATACTTGAAAGTAATCATCCAAAAGGCAATAATGCCAACAATAACATTAACGATAATACCTCCCAACATTACGATAAGGCGCTGCCAGGCAGGTTTCGAGCGAAATTCCCAAGGTTTTGGTTCCTCTTTCATTTGCTCTGTGTCCATCGATTCATCAATCATTCCTGCGATCTTAACATAGCCCCCTAGAGGTAACCATCCAATAC
>JBEBQJ010000043.1:0-29185 GCA_040395455.1 Sphingobacterium yanglingense
CCAGAAGGGATGGACGGGGTTCGATTCTTGAAGGTTCAAGATAGTGTTTGGGGATTGTGGGACTGAACCAATCCCTCGCTCTCAAAAGTCCGTTCAAGTCCGTTCAAGTCTCCTCAAGTCCGTTCAAGTCCGTTCAAGTCCGTCTTACCTTAGGTATAGCTGGTGTATAGCCAGTGTTGTACTCTGTAATTACAAAGTATATAATTTTATAAAGCTTTAAATTCATTATCATCTTTATCGTCCTTAGATGTAATAGCCACAAGCAGATTCCAAAGCTTTTCCTTAAATGATTCATAAGTGTCATAACGAATCGATTCGAAAATCCCTCCATCTAACAGAAACCATGAAGTCTCATATTTATTTTCTGGATTTTTTAAATATATGTTATTCATAATGCGGATGGTTATTTAGTTGGTTTACTTTTCTCGAATATCCATGCATTCAAGATGTATAAAGCATCAATCATCATCGGTAACTTTTCATGAAGCCAACCACGATCTTCAGCTTCTTGTTGAGCTGAAAGAGCACTTTTTAACAATGTGTTCAAGGTTTCTCTTTCAGATACGACAGAGGAATCAAATAAGCAATTTTCCAAAAACAAGACAGGAGCATTCGCCTCTTCCGATGACAATTTTGAATTATCGGGTCTCAATAAACCCGACGGTTCAGGTAAGGGGGGATAAATGGTTTCAAAATTATTCGGGTCCAGCCAACTCTCTAGTAAATAATAGCTATCATGAAGCATCCAACAGGTCTCCAGAATGAAATTAAACCTCTCATAAAACTCAATAAGTTCTCCTGGTTCACCTTCTTCCCAAATCTTTCCTTTAGTTTTTGCGGCCATCATCCATGCAGATAACTTGGCTTTCATACTGGTAGCATTCTCTTGAGAGAAAAACTCATTGATCTCTTCAAAAGGATTGACGGTGGCATAAGGATTCACATAAAATAGAGCTTGGTTATTTTCAACTAGCTTGTAATAGCTACATATACCGTACCTTTCATTTAGCATCCTACTGATAACCAAGCAACTTTCTAAAAACCTTAGAATTAGAAAATAAGTTTGCACTGGTCTGTCTTGAAGATAATATTCACGATCATGAATTGAAGTTCCTTCTTTCGCATTTTTCTTCCAATCTTTCAGCTTTTTCCTCCAGTTCGTTCTATCGTTGAAAAGAAAAAACTCTTTTAAGGTTATAAATATATTCGCGACTTCAGCTTCATCTAGTAGCTGAATTTCTCCCTGGAAAGCTTTTGTTCTTCGTAGATATTGTTTACTTTTTTTTAATCCAGTATACTTTTCTCCTACTATATATGGGTCCCTTATGACTTCTCCACAGGTATAATGTACAGTTCCTTCCTTAGTAAACATATTCAAAGTCTGGAATCCATCTTCTATTAATTCCTTTAAAGTAGTAATTAGTTCATTTAAGGTAATTTCGCCTGACTTCTCTTCCCATTTTTTTCCATCTGCTGCGCAGGTAAATAATTTATGAACGGCGGAACGCAAGTTCTCAATATGATATTCATCAAAATATTCCCTTATTTTGTAAGTTGTTTCAAGCAGGATATCATTATGTTCCCTGAATCTCTGTTGTTGTGTATTTCCCATAACTGTTTACATTTAGTTTACCCCAAAGAACCTAACAATCATCGATGTACCGAACCAAATCAGCTTGTAACGCACCAATCCCAGTTGTTAAAAACAAGAGCATTCTTGTAAAATACCAAGACACAAGATTCTCGATAAACAAATGAGAGAATATTATTAACTTTGGGATATGAGTAAGGAAAACAAGATCGGACCAAAAATCAGCCGCTTACGCGAGTTGCGTGGCATGAAGCAAGAAGCATTAGCTACTGCATTAGGCGTAAGTCAGCAGACGGTATCCAATATGGAACGTAGTGCTGAGCTAGAAGAAGATTTGTTAACCCAGGTATCACAGATACTAGGTGTTACTCCAGATGCAATACGTAATTTTGACGAAGAAGCGGTGTTTAATATAATCAATAACACATTTACAAGTACAGACTCCTCAACATTGAATGCCATTAATATTCAACCAACATTCAACACTGTTGATAAATTAATTGAAGTCTACGAAGAAAACAAAAAGCTTTACGAACGCCTTCTAGAAGCTGAAAAATCAAAAGTAGAGTTATTAGAAAGGTTATTAAATAAGTAAACTTCCTGTTTTTCAATTATGCAACGAGCGTTGCACAATTGAAAAACATCTCATTAATTACAATAAAAGTAAAGTGATTATCCAATTTTTGCCCCATCAACTCAGAGAAAACACTTAAGGTATATTTTCTACTTTACAGTTATAGATAAATGGGCTCAATTCAATAAGACACTAAAATTATAGACCTATTCGACTTCACTTCGTTTCGATCAAGGTGACGACAAATCCTAGCTTTTTAAGCATCTTCATATTCTTACGGACTTTAATCATTATTTCAAAATTAAGATCTTTTATTATTCTTAACTTGATATTTCAGACTAAGTTAGGAACTCCAGTCCACGTATTACCTTTTGTGGACGTGGATTACGCAGAAGAACAGTTTACCAAACGAATGAAGAGGAAAAAGAAGAATAGAGGGTTGGGATAGTATGAATAATAAAGGTTGGAAAAACACATATGTTGGTGGTTTAAACAATATTTTTTATAAATTTAAACCATGTCTGAAATGAAAAAATTGGGACATTATGCAAGTCAAATTCTACGAATCGGATACTTCACTTAAAAATTATATATTAATGTTCGCCTATGCAGAGCTTTCTGTAGACGAACTTTCAAAAACAAAATTTTTACCTGATAATGCCACCTCGCTTACTTTGTTTCTAAATCAAAACCCCTCGGTAACAGATTATTTTACAGGCAATACCGTTAATTACAGAATAGCTTTCGCAGGACAGCATTCCAAATCAGTTTTATATACACCCAGTGAGCACATCCGAATTATAAATATCGATTTCCTGCCTTGGGGAGCTTACTCCGTTTTCGGACTAGAACAATCGCAGTTCCATAATATCACCGCAGATGCTACCGAGTTATTTCCGGCATTAAAAGATCTGTTGCCCGATTTGGAAGCTCATCTGCATGATGATGGGTACTGCATGCGGATTCTGGAAAAATTTCTGATCGCAGAACTGCAAAAACGGTCAAAAACAACTGACGAGCGTATCATTAAAGTCAGCCAGGAAATGATAGAAAAATCTGGGAACGTACCGATAAAAGAAATTTGCAAAAAAGTGGATATGTCTCATTCCGGACTTACCAACCATTTTACGGAAATTATAGGTGTTAATCCAAAATTATTTGGACGTATTGCCAGGTTTACTGCCGTTCAAAATTTTTTGGGAGAAAATCCCAATGCAGGTTGGTCAGATATTGTATACCAATTTGATTATTTTGACCAAAACCATTTCATCCGTGAATTTAAGCAGTTTACCGGTGCCATTCCCAAAGACCGGAGAAAATGGGAAGCTTTGTTCGATCCCTTGAAGAAAGCCATGGAAGAAGGTTTTGAAACCGATGCCGAACAAATGAAACGTTACCGGGATGCTTCTCTATTTCAGATTTTACACTACATTAGTCCACAACATTAGTATTTATCGTTTCCCTTATTCATTATACACATTCAATCATTTTATAGGACAGTACACTCAATGTACTATTTTTGATGTTGATTTTACCGTTTTTTTCCTCTATAAAAGAATGTAACTGGATGAGGAGAGCTACATAAATTCGATTTTAGATTACGGCGCACCTTGTAGACGGGAAAGACTTACCCTTGTCCCATTATCTTCTTTGCTTTGGAAATCTTACCTTGTTGAACACCACTACCCACTCATTCATTTTTGGTCTTTAATCATTTGTGGACGAATCCGCTTTGATTTTCTTGTTTCATTTGTCATATACTATTAATTGAATATGAAGATTTGAAAGTGAAAAAAGATAATAATATCCAAATTCTGTTTTGCGATTTTATGCTATTTTTTGATTCCTTGTTTTCTTAATTTTCAAAAATTTTTCAAGGATAAAAACTTAGGTCATGAAAAAAAATAGCATAAATGCTCTACTGTTGCTGATGAGCTTCTTATTCTTACTGTCTAATTGCTCAAGCGATGACAATAATCCCGAACCGGAAATCCCGGCAAACAGCGACGTAAAAACCAAAGCAGGCTCAACCAACGGCGCCCCTTACAAGGTTTTCTATCAGGAAACTAACCAAGCTAGTACCCGTAGAGGTATTATCATCCTTGCCGTAGGCGATGGCGGAAGTGAAAACGATGCCACGCTGAATGCACAGTGTGACGCCTTGGCACAGAAAGGTTTTGTAGCCATTACCACCACATACAGAACCAATTCGGAATATTATGCAGGCTTCAAGGAAGATATGGAACAGCTTATTACCAAAGAAACCACCGCTTTTGGTATTGCAAGAAATAAAGTGGTGCTTGGCGGATTGTCCCGAGGAGGAAATCGCCTGCACGGAGCTGTGCTTCCTGCAAATCCGCAGAATAACAGCTATCCCATAGAAGGTATAAAAGGCGTTATTCTGGAATGTGCCGGCGGCGATTACTGGAAAGGCAGAGGTATACTTTATCCTGTACTGTTTATGAACAATAAGGTTGATGATGCGGTACAAACTACAGATGCCGAAACTTTTGTAAACGGTTTGCAAGAGAACGTTAATCCCAGCGTAAAGGATAAAAGTAAAACGCTTATCATTCCGGGATCTGGACATTGCACAAACGCTAATCAATACAAAGATTTTATCGTAAACAATATAGACAGCTGGTTTTAATTGAAAATGGGGAGTTAAAAAACAAAAATGATATTTCTGCTTCCAAATTTAACCTTTAAACTAATTAGAAATGAAAAAAATAACAAAACTTACATTCGCCATCTTCGCATTTACACTGTTGTTTACAGCGTGTAGCAAAAACGATGACACACCGCAACCCGAGCATATTGCTAAGGAAATCACGGCAGAGGAACTTGAGAACTATATTATAGTCGAAGAATATCTGCCCAAAGCATCAGCTTCTGCTGAACATGGAGACAAGCCAATATTGATAACAGCATCTGTTGTAAACAGAAATGTGACTACAAATCATTTTAGTACGTCCATAAGATATGCTTCCGTAACAGATAATACTCAATCACAAACAACTTATGATGCAAGTACTGGTATCACCTCTATAAAGACGGTCTTTGGATATTATGATTTTACCCGAGACGCATCCGGGCAAATCGTAGTCCTAAAATCCCGACATAATGACAATAGTATCTATTATATAAGTATTATGTTTGATACACAACATATACAATTGGTAAAACGCACGCAAGCATCCTACGACAACACATCTTACAAAAATCTAACAGGTACTGGCTATTACAGTTTCAGAAATAGTGATAAAAAATGGCGTTGGAAAGAAAATGCTGTGCCTACTAATGTAGAAATGACCTGGACATACTATAAAAGCAATAATAATGATTGGCAAGGACGAGACGGCGGATCTGCACAATACCACAACTTGTTTGTAATAATACCAAAAGGCAACGGCTGGAAAGGAAAGCACAAAGACAAAGATTTGCTGCTAATCAACACCATGGATAATATTGGCTTTAGAGCCGTTGGCCCTATCGGTGTGTATGAAGTGAATAATTGATTAAACAGCTGTTAACCGTTAGCTAAAAGCCAACAGCTAAAAAAAGAAATTTATGAAAAAACTAGCAAAACTTACATTCGCCATCTTCGCATGTACACTGTTGTTTACAGCGTGTGGCAAAAACGATGACGACAACTTACCTGCTAAAGACAAAAAACTAGTAAGTATTATATTTCCTCCTAATAGTCAAGGCAAACAGATGGTAGCTAATTACCGATACGATGACCATGGGCGTTTAATAGAAATTGCACAAGAAAACCCTTATGTGGTTTTGTATACATTTACCTATATGCCTGATGGCAGAGTAGAAAAAATAAAAGCATTAAAGGACTTCTTTGATCAAAAATATGTTGATTATGCCTTTTTTTACGAAAGCGAAAGCAAGATACCCAACCGGATTAGATACAGCGGTGCCGTGCCCACCTATACCGCCGATATGTTGAATATTGACAATACCTTATTTTGGAATAATGAAAATGGCGATGAATTTGTACTTGAAGGAGTAAATGCTACCAATAATACGTTTCAACGTTTGGTTACAGGTGGTGTAACAATAACCCCACATTTCAATACCCAATTAAAAAATGGATTAGCCACACAAGCTGTTCTTAATATTCCCCTTGCCATGCTTCCAGGTTACGATGGAATTATTTTGTATTTCGGTTTGCAATTAAATTCGCAATCTATCATAAGGCTGGAAACTTCTGGCGGAGAGCTATATAACTGGCAATACGAGACCGATGCCGTAGGTTACATTACTAAAACCCCAGGAGGAATAGAATACCGTTACCAATAATAACATTTTAAATCTATAACAATGAAGATCTTTACCTCTATATTAAGCACATGCTTTCTGCTGGCTTTTTTCACCGTTTCAGCACAGATTGTAAATGTACAAGATGCCATTAAAAACGCCCCAAAAGAAGTACCCGATAAAGTCAGTTTTGTGAAAAAGGAGGATGGCAAAACCATATCCAGCAAAACGATTACGTACTCCTACGACAAAGAAGGGCGGCTGACCGAAATCAAATCAAACACAGATGATTATACCTTTAAATACAGCTATGCCACACAGGAATATGTATTCGGGACAAACGAGAGAGTAAGCAGCCTCACCGTCATTTTTAAGAATAACAATTATATAAAATCGGATTTTACCTATAATAAAGTAGGTGAATTGTCTAAGATAGTTCGCAGCGGACAAGAACGGGATGCTTTTGAACTTTATTATGACAAAGGTACTTACACATGGAAAGATAAAAAAGGACGAACGAATAAACTAAAAGTCGATGGGTACAAAATCACAGAGCATCTTGTTGGTAGCGATGCCTTTATATTTACCTATGACAAGGGAAAAAACGGAATTGAAAATATGCTAAAGCCAATTACGCTAACGACTTATATGACAATGGAATATTACAACACCGACTTCTACAGCAGTGGCTTTTTACAGTGTATTATGCCACAGCCTTTGAAAAGCATCACCGACCCTCGCGAGGGTGGAAAAATCTACACTTTTTCTAATACAAAAGGTTTATACACCTATCTGAAAGAAAGCAGCGTGAAAGATGGCACTTATCTCAACACGTGGAAATTCACCTATCGGGAACCGAAAAAAGAGCTAAAAATCAACCCGAAAGTGTTGAAGAACAAAAAAGTGGATAAAATAAAAATAAAAAATAATGAATAGATATATCATCATTGGTTTAGTATTATCGCTATTATCTTGTGGCGAAAACCAAAAAACAGAACAATCAAACACAGAAAACAATCCGGCAACAGAACAGGTCGCCAAAACGATTGAAGAAACTACTAAAGAAGCTGACATCAATGGTAAATGGCAGATTACAAAAGTTTCCGGCGGACCGGTAAAAATCTACCCGTCAGGCAAAAGTAATCCGGGAATGGAAATTGATTTTAACCCAATATGGAAAGAAGGAACCTATGAATTTACCAACGGCATTTGCTTCCTGACCCTTCCAAACACTCCACAAGACCAAATTGGCGGTTATAAAGTAAAACGAAATACCATTATCTTTGACAATACCGAGGGCGAAGAACAGCAAATGACATTCACATTACAGAGCAACACGATGACCCTCACAATAGATTCGCAAGTCTATCAAAAGCTCATCGCGCAGAAAAGCAACGGACAGGTAGAAATGGACATCAGCAGTCCGCTTGTCTTTCATTTGAGAAAGTAATTCATTGAAAATTCATTATCAACTATCAATTGTCAATTACAAAAATGAAAACATTATTTTTTCTAATAACGGCACTATCATTCAAATCTGCAATGGCACAGGAAAAAGGAATACCATCTTGTTTTCAGAAAAAGATTGCCGAAAGCAAGGATTATCTGGGGCTTTACCTTGCCGAAATAGAGGGCGATACTTTATATTACCTCGAAACGCCCCCACTGCCAGGAGCGGACCGAATAAATGTTTCAACCTTTTATGACGAAGATTGCAATGAGGTAAACAAATCTGCTACGGGAGGTATCACCGGAAGACCCAAAGGCTACAAACCTTACAAGCTGATCGAAACGTTGTGGGAAAAAGAAATTTTCCCGATGAAAAGCTTCTCACAAAAGAAACAAAAGTTTGAATATATCAGTAGCTACAATCTCGTTTCACCATTCAAATTTTCAGACCATCAATCTTTTTATTTTTCATTTAAAGACGGTTTGCAACTTCTTGATAAAGGAAAAGCAACAAAAACCTACAAAATAACACCAAAAAAACTTGTACATTACAGTCCATATAGCGGTAGTAATGAGCCTACCGAAAATATACCGGCCAATGCCGTATTGTTTACATACAATGAAGGTTATTGGTTGCTCGTGGCTTTAGATAGAGGATACTTTAATTTATTTGATACCGATAAAGAAGGAAATAGAATCAATAATAGAGCATGGATCTCCTTAGCACTTTTAGAAAAATAAATATGTTAAGAAAAACAGTAGCAGCAGGTCTCTTATTTTTAATTTTTGCCTGTACAGAACAAGAAAAAAGGAATGCAAAATCAGAAGTTGCCGACACAGAAACTACAACACAAAATGATGATATTGCAAATGAAGTACGAGAATGGCTTGTGAAAAATATCACTAACTATTTTGCGACAGAAGAACTCGGCTCACTTGATAGCTTAATGCAAAAAATGACAACAGCTGACTATTACGAGTATAAAACTGATGCTACCAATGTAGATTTGGATATTGATGGAAGCCTGACCGAAGCAAAGTTTCACGAAAAATGGAAAAATAAATTCTACACATCCAAAGCAGGTATAGGCACAGGTTTTCTGATTTCCGGGCAAGACTGGGATAAATTAGAATTCGAAAAATGTGACCTTATTTCTACGACAGAAAAAGGGGTTTTGTTTGAAGTTATCTTAAAAGACGAAACATTTCAGTCAAAATATCCAAGTAAAATACTGGTTGTACATTCGGGGGATGGTTACAAGATAGCTGATGTAGTCGGTGAATATTGAATCTCATAATCTATGATGTATGTTTTTATGCTGTGATTCTTTTATTATATAATTTGTATATTTGCTACGAGCTAACGGAAACACATTGAAAAGCAAAGCAATAAGCACCGTTACCAAATCTTTAACTGACTTTTTTGATAATCTTTATAAAGCTTAGTATTCAACCGATACAGCTTTTTCCTGAAAACTTTAAAATAAAAATACCATTCAAATGGTAAATCTCCCTGTTTTGGCTAAACTCCTTTCCGAATCATTTTGACGTTCACTTTTCCTTGTCTACTACAGAACCTTACTTAGAGTACGAGTTCCCCCATATCTATACTCAATTCGACCTCTATGTGCGACATATGCATTCTTAAAACAAGGTGTGAGCATTGTTTATCCGAGATGTCAGCATTCTCTTTCCATGATTAACTCGGACTCAACTTGGATTCACTACGGTGTTATACCGGACACACTATACTTCAAGCCTATATCCTCATCGAGTAGCTAGTATAGCAACAGTACTCCTTTACGGTACTTTCATCTCAGAACTTGAATCTACATCCGTATAGTTGACGTTATTAATTTTACTGTTTTCCCGATGGTATTGGTTACTTTAGCTCAGAAAAATCTAAATCAGTACAATATGTGGTGGATTTATGCCTTACTATCGGCCTTTTTTGCTTCCCTAACAGCCATCTTCGCAAAGTTGGGTGTCGCCAATATCAGTTCCAATCTGGCTACAGGCATCCGTACTATCATTATACTGATTCTAGTTTGGGCCATTGTATTCTTTAAGGGCGAAGTAAAGGATATCAGTAACATATCCAAACAAAGTCTTTTCTTTCTGATTATTTCGGGTATTGCAACAGGACTATCTTGGTTATTTTACTTTAAAGCCTTACAGATTGGGAATGTTTCGCAGGTAGCCTTGGTCGATAAACTGAGCGTGGCACTGACCATTGTATTGGCAGTTATTTTTCTTAATGAATCGCTTACCTGGAAAACTGCAATCGGTGCAGGCCTTATTATTGCTGGAACCTTGGTCATGATAGCGAAATAAGCTATTTTCTTTATATTTTTATCCTTATGAGCTCAACACGGATTATAATTAGCGCACTACTCCTATTAACGATATGCTTTAAAACTCACGCGCAAGAAAAAAATCAAGTAAAGCTTGAACAGGATTTTCAAAAAGCCCAGGGCAAGTACCATGAATTCGAAGCTAAATATAGACGCACGATCAAAACCAAAAACGTTGATTTGTCGTATCTGGAATGGGGCGAAAAGACAAATAAGGAACTCGTTTTAGTATGGCTACATGGAAGCTTGAGCAATGCTTATGAACTTGCGCCCTATGCAGAAGAATTTGTCAAACTCGGTTACCGTGTGTTATCCATTGACCAATACAACGCGGGCAAGACTTCCCTACCTTTATTTGATGCTTCTTTTGATGACCTATCTGAAGATATCAAAACACTGCTAGACTCTTTAAAAATCCCAAAAGTGGTACTAGGCGGTTTTTCAAGAGGTGGATTCTTGGCAACCAATTTCTATAAATTATATCCCAGTTATGTAAAGGGGCTGATTTTGGAAGACGGAGGTTCTGTCGCATTCAGCAGCAGTTACCTCAAACTGAACAAAGAGGCACTACAGCAAAAACTGAAAGAAGTAACTCCCCCTGATGTAATCAAGGAACAGTATTTTGCACAGTATCCTACCGAATTTGACGCTTATAACAGCCTATACGATTCTGCAGATACAACCGATCAATTTGAAATTTTGAGCTACATCCGGCCATTAGGGGATCAGTGGATAACTTATTATGGCCAACCTGAATATTACCATATGCAGGATAGTTTGCACATGGCAGAGGCTATCTTCGATAGCCCTAATGTGAGCAGATATGCATCTTCTATTATCAGAGTGGATCCTCCTGTCATCTTTCAAAGTCTAAAGGTTCCGATTCTGATTTTAGACGCAGTCTCACCCGATGACCCTATTCCTGTTTACGAAGAGAACAAGAAGTTAGCTGAAAATCATCCACAGTGGATAACACATACCGTTGTAGAAAATGTTGCGCACAACATTCATTATGCAGAGCCTCAAATTTTCATTAAAGCGATTACTGACTTTCTAGCTAAACTTTAAAACGGTTGTTTTAAAGTTCTAAGGAATAGAGGCTGTCCAAAAAACTTCTTAGACAGCCCTATAATGTTGGAATTAATTACCGCTCGTTCTTTTTGATTTTAGATTCGTCGGCCACTCCATCTGCTTACCGTTCTTATCTATCGGCAGTACAATTCTATCCCGTGACACCAGTTCGGGTTCTTCGCAGGCGAGATATGTTAGAATAGCGACGATAATCGCATTTTGCCGAACTTCATCAAACACGATCTTATCATAGGTATCGCGATTGGTATGCCAAGTCAATTTGCCATAATCCCATGATGTAGACGATAGTCCGAATGCCGGGATGCCCCGTTGGACAAAGGAGGAATGATCACTACCACCAGTGCCTGGCATTCCGGGGAATGTTGTCTGAATTTCCTTACGGAACTCTTCTGGAATATATTGCAACCAGCGACTAATGTATTCATACGATTTCTCAAAACCACTGCCTGCAATACGCACAATCCTTCCTGTTCCGTTATCCTGATTCCATACCACCTGAATATTTTTGGCAATTTCCGGATTGTCCTCTACAAAAGCCGAAGAACCATTCAGTCCCTGTTCTTCACTTCCCCAATTTCCCACCAAAATAGTCCGTTTATTGTTTGGATATACCTTCTGTAAAATACGGACCGCTTCCATCATGGTAATCACTCCTGTGGCATTGTCGGTCGCCCCGGTTCCGCCATCCCATGAATCTAGATGCGCAGAAAGCACTACATATTCATTTGGCTTTTCTTTACCCTTTATTTCAGCGATACTATTATACGTTTTTGCGGTACCGAGTTCCTTCGAATTACCTTCCAGCAAAACCCGAGGCTTAACCCCTCTCTCAGCCATACGATACAACATGCCATAGTCTTCTAAAGCAATATTGAACACGGGAATCTGCTTTGATTTAGCGTCAAATATCCGCGTCAATCCAGGCAACTCCGTCCAATAGGAGTCAATTACCGCCACTGCCCCTGCAGCTTCCAGCGCTACTGGCAAGGTACGTCTCGTATGCCCCGTATAGGACATACTCATGTCCCATTTCTTCTGTTGTTCATTCTTTAACCTCTGGTACTTATCATAACCTGCTGCCGAAGCGGACTCTTTCCAATTCGCATCCGAACGGCCCGATATAGGATTCATACCAATCAACACAATCTTACCTTTTACTGTCTTTAACCAAGCTTGAAAATCGGATGCCGAACTAAAGACAGGCATCGCTACCACTTCAGCCTCTATCCCTTTACCTTTTGTCGCAGGACTGAATGCCAATTGGGTACCTTCTAAAGATTTGACACGAGGATAAGTCATCGTAGCCTGGGAAGTTCCCCTGTCCCATGAACGCCACTCGCCATATACTTCATTGCGTGCTTCGGCCCCTAATGCAGTATATGTTTTAACCACCCAATCGTGAGCCTGCTGCATCTGTGGACTTCCCACCAAACGTGGACCTATCATATCCACTAACTCGAATGCATAGTTTTCCAAATAGGAGTTGGTATTCGCTTCCTGAACAATAGCAGTGACGACAGCGCTTTTATCCTGTGCAAAAACAGAAGAACTGGTCAGTAACACACACGCTAAGCCAAATGACTTCAAAGCAACATGTTTAGTTAATGTTATTCTCATATTTATTATAATTAGTCATCTCTAAAATTACTAAAGATAATTCAGATTGGAAATTCACCTCCATTCATTCTTGTAGACTTTATAACTGTCCAACTTTTTTCTTCAATTACTCAAACTATTCGTTCTTAATAAAGTTTATACTATAACACATCTATCAAAAAACATAAAATACCTATTTATAAACACATTAACTAGAGACCAATAGTATGGATAGTTTTAAAACACATGACGCCTATTCACCTGCCAAACTTGGCCCGATTACACTTCCTAACCGCACGATCAAAGCTGCTACGAGTGAAGGTCGTAGTCCTGATGGTAAAGTGACGCAAGCACTTATCGATTTTCACCGTGGTTTTATCGAAGGCGGCACCGGGATGACTACCCTCGCCTATTGCGCCATTTCTCCAGAAGGCTTTGCAGCTCCTGGTGAAATTTTAATGATTCGTGACAACATCCCAGGTCTTCAGCAGTTTACCAAAGCTATGCACGATGCTGGTGGATTGGCTTCGGCGCAACTTGGTCACGCTGGCCCTGTGGCGAATAAAAACATTACGGGAGTGCGCCCAGTAGCACCATCTAGATTTGCCAATCCAACTAGTTTCCAGATATGTAGGGAGATTTCAAAAAAGGAAATAAATGAGATAATCATTCAGTTTGCTGATGCTGCTGAAGTGGCAGCAGATGCAGGCTTCGATGCTGTAGAATTACATTTTGGACATCTTTATCTAGTTTCTTCTTTCTTCAGCCCCTGGATCAACAAGCGTAAAGATGAATATGGTGGTTCTATAGAAAATCGCACCCGGCTAGCGAAGGAGATTTTATTAGCTGTCAAAGACCGTGTGAAAGATCGCCTAGCTATTATTATCAAGCTCTCCATGAGTGATGGTATAAAAGGTTCGATCTGGCTGGATGAATCGACCGAAACAGCACGTATTCTAGACGAAACAGGAGCCGTAGATGCTTTCGAATTGACGATGGGCTCTTCGGTATACAAACAAATGTATCTGTTTCGCGGAGATACCGATATTGATGGATTGGCTCAAACACAGAAAGGTATTTTCCGACTAGGTGTCAAACTATTTGGAAAGCAGATGCTCGGTGTATACCCTTATGAGCACTTATACATGCTCAAATCTGCACGTCAATTCCAATTAATCATAAAAAATGCACAGTTGATCCTTCTAGGGGGGATTAATGATGCTGTACATATTCAACGCGCTATGGAAGAAGGTTTTGGTTTTGTAGCTTTAGGTAGGGCTCTGCTAAGAGAGCCTGACCTCATTAATAGACTCAAAAACAACAGCCAAGGTCAAGGATTTTGTATACACTGTAACAAGTGTATGTTTTCCGTTTATCAGACTACAAACTGTGTATTTACACAGGACTATGCCACATCTTCCAAAGAAGCAATTTAGGTGGATACCCTTTAAAACAAATAAGGCTTAAGATTTAATAATCTTAAGCCTTATCCATTATCTGGTAAGAGTTTTACTTCTTTACTTTCTCAGTTTTTTTTACCGACCCCTTAATCTGCGTTTTCAATCTTTCTATTTCACTATTAGCAGTTTCCAATAATTCGGTTTTCTCTTCTAGCTCTCGTTGCATGGTTACGACCCTCAATTCCAACACACTAATCTTACGTGAATTTGTCCTTCTAACAGTCGTAAGCAAGTCTTCCAAAGTATATAGCAGATACGAACGCAATCCAACTCTATCTACATCAAGAGAATAACTATCAGCCTCTTTACCTCCCTTTCCCTGTTTTTCATATACTAACCCCATATCCATCAACCACGCTACACCGTCTTTATCAGTCTCCGAGTTATCTGTGTTTCTTTTTATCTTGATTGTTCTCTTACCCCGCTCTAAGTTCTTCGACCTCAAAACCCGTATAATAGGCATAAGACGATGCTCCAATAGTGTCAATAATTGATTAGGGGAATCATTGGTCAGAATTTTCTTTGCAAGTTCTGCAGGCTCACTACTGTTCATACCCACAAAAAAATTCACCCAAGTACTAGAACATATTTCCTTTTTTGGAGGCATATTCCAATTAATCCCCATATTACTTTGTATAAAGACCATTGGGTACCACACCAATCTATCTAAATCTTCACAGGTCTCCTGAAATGTTCTTAAGCTCATGCTATAACTCAACTAATAATTGCTTCTTTTACACTGCTCCGTCTGCTAACAAAATCATTCTAAATATATTCATTTGGATGAATATATAGTTTTGATGTTCAAAACTATCAGTTTTCAACACAACCTCACGATAATTCTTAATCTCAGAATTAAAAACATTACATCCCACAACACCTTTCCCACTAAACAAACCTCAATTAGCTTTATTCTGCAGCAAGCCAATCACTTCTATCCTTTGATGTTACCACTGTTTCGGAGAGAGGATTATTATTTATTGAAAACAGGGGTAACATTCCCTAAGTCCTGCTGATATAACTACAGACAATTAAAGAAATATAAACTTTTAAAAATTTAGTTATGAAAAACACGATCAAAACTCTAGCACTAGTCGCCTTGGTATTAGTCGGCTTATCTTCTTGTGATAAGAAAGAAAATGCTCTTAACGAAGAGCAAAAAGAACAGATGTATGCTGTGAGCTTTCAATTAGAGGGCGCGGCTTCTTCGAAGGCTGTCCTTGTAGGAACGAAACCCGAATTAGAAAAAGCACTAAAGGAATCTGACGAACCTTTGGTGGTAAAGAAGATATCGAACAGCAATAATGTTTTCGAACCAGTAGTAGGTCCTACGAAACCTTCCTTTGAGAAATGTTGGGGAGAAATCCACAATTACTACGAGGCTCATTATTCAGGTTGGTTACAAACCGCGAATGAAACTTGTAAAAGTGTTATGGTCTGCCTTACCTGTCCAGAAGCAGGCGCGGGATTGTATGTTCTTTATGAAATCAAACCCACATCACCCAAATGTATTAAAGTCGTTATGGCTAGTACAAGCTTAATGAAGTTCGATTTTGGAAAAGGTCAATATGAGTCTGGTGAAGTAAACAAATTCATCGACGCACAGACAAGGTGACGAACAAAAAAAGCTTACTTCATAAAGCGACCATCTTAAAAATGGTCGCTTTTTAGTTTGAATTGTGCCTACCATACTTGTCAAATCAGCCTTTTTTCATACCTTTGCAAAAAAAAACTATGTTTTTCTATTTAAAAATTAGCTAAATAAATTCTTCCCTGTTATCTCACGATAATGGGTATATCTATTGTTGGAAATCAATTTATGGTTTCTAGGAGAATTGTATTATCTAATATTTTTAAAATGAAAAATCAAAAGAAGTCATTTATCTGGCTTATTATATTTCTTGTTGGGTTTCCACAAATCAGTGAAACCATATACACCCCTTCCCTTTCCGAACTGGCGACGCACTATGATGTCACAGGTAATCAGATTCAACAAACGCTAAGTATTTATTTTGCTGGATTCGCTATTGGCGTATTTTTATGGGGGATACTCTCTGATTTTATCGGACGAAAATCGGCTATGCTGATTGGTATTGTGGTGTACATCGTTGGTTCTTTTTTATGTCTACATGCTCTCGATTTCCAAGCATTGCTGTTGGCTCGATTTATACAAGCTTTAGGAGCCGCTGTTGGCTCGAATGTGAGCCAAACCATTCTACGAGACACATACAGTGACCAAGAGCGCATCTCTGTATTCAGCAAAATATCGGCTGTATTAGCTTTTTCTCCTGCAATAGGCCCTTTGTTAGGTAGTATAGTGGCCTCTATCTGGGATGTATCGATGCTATTCAAACTATTGATTTTGATAGGAAGTGTTGCTTTACTTTGGTCCGCTAGCAGCTTGTCGGAAACCTTGGACTTCGAGTCAAAACCCAAATATGACTTTCGAAAAATCGGCAGAAATATTATTTCAGACCGATCGTTCTGGATTCTTGGAGGGCTTATTGGAACAATTAATGGTATTATTTTTAGTTATTATGGGGAAGCTCCCTTTGTTTTTATTGAGCAACTTAACTTTTCACTGATTGAATATGGGTGCATTGGATTTCTAGTCGCATTTGCTAGCTTTTGTGGAGCAAAATTCTGCAAACGCATCAGCACCAAAAAATCTTCGCAATATGTGCTCTATTTTGGAAATTTTACATTTCTACTGGGCATTCTTATTTATAGCCTTGCTGTACTATTCTGTGCTGACTGGACCCCGTGCCTTGTCGTGCTAATACTACTTGCCATATTCGTCATAATGTTTGGAATTACCTGTATGCTTCCCATCTGTCTGAGCAATGCATTGGTCCATCACAAGGCATACTTAGGGATAGCCGGAGCCATACTTGGTTTATACTACTATGCCATAGTTGGAGGAATCACTTGGGTGAGCAGCTATTTTCATAGTAGCTCGCTGCTGGTTTTCCCGATACTATTGTTCTGTTGGTTTATTATCAACACAGGATTAATTAGGTTGAACAGCAAATAAGTTAGCCCGATTCCATTAAACAGAAATCCCGTCATTCAATAACAGAAAGACGGGATTTTTATTTCTCTACGCTTCGGAATAAACCTTCAGCATGTCAATATGCATAATGCCATCTTCATCATAGGGCTCCCCTTCTGGAGCAAATCCAAAGGATTGGTACATCTTTGAAAGATGGTACTGTGCCCCAATCTTAATATCTACCTTTCCAAAAATAGCATAACACGCTTTAATAGCTTCTTCTACAATAATGTTCCCTAAACCTTTCCCTCTAAAATCCGGGTTGATTACAACCCGCCCCAAAGAGACTTGTTCATACGATAATCCTGCTGGCAACACCCTGCTATAGCCTGCCAAACAATCATCCAGATAGAGTAATACATGATGGGATTGGGGATCTTTGCCATCGGGGTCGAGATAGACGCAGCTTTGTTCTACCACGAAAACCTCACTGCGTAAACGCAACACCTCATAAAGCTCTAGATTCGTCAATTCATCGAAAGACTTTAAGATCACACTTATCTTCATTACTTCTATTTTATTTGTTGTACAAATATCCGTTATAGGACTTAAAAGCCATAATTTTCCATTAAAATCACAGGCTCATGTGCAAAATAGGATATGCCTTACCTTGACCATCGTATTCCGAACGACCCGTCGTACCAAATCCCAGATGCGTATAGAAACCTACAGCCTGGGCATTCTGCTCATTCACATCCACCTTAGAGACCTTTAAACTATCCATTCCATACCTCGTTAATATCTTTCCGATTCCCTTTCCTCTATAATCGTTATGGATAAAAAGCATTTCTAAAGACTCTTCTGCGACACCTATAAATCCGACCAAAAGCCCTTCTTGTTCATAGCCCCAAAGATTTACCTGTTCAAAATAAAAAGGTAACTGCTCTTGGTAATATTCAAAATCCTCTCTTTTTAGAAAATCATGGGTATGCTCCACCGCACTGGTCCATATTTCTATCATCCGCGGGTAATCCGCTTTTCCTATTTTTCTAATCATAGTTCTACATCATAAGAATAGCAAAATTCGTTACTTATGTCGAGGATAAACTGAACCTGGGTTAAAAAATACGCTTCCGTATCCTGCTCAAAGCTTGTGGCGTTATTCCCAAATACGACGCAATATCTTTCAATGGGATATAATTCATTGCTTTTCCATATTCTTCCATCATCTGCAGATAATACTGCTCGGGAGAATATTTTATTAGGTCGAGATTACGTTTCAACAACCTGGCCAATAGTTTAGCGGTCAAATCTCCAAATAGGTCTTTCAGGTTTGGAATTGCCTCATAAAGTTGGAGTGCCTGCTTCCGATTGATACGATAAACTGTACTATCGACCAGCATCTGCACATTAAACGCTGATCTTTCCTGTAGTGTAAATGATATATTTGACAGGGAGAATGTTCCTTCTTTGCAGAACCAAAATATTTGTTCTGTTCCCTCGTGGTTGCGTGTCCAACATCGTGCTATCCCCTCGGCTATGAAATAACTATAAGGCTCAATCTCCCTCTCCTGAATGAGAAAACTATTCTTTTTGAGACTTATCTCCTCAAAAAAAGAATCGAATAAGCTTGACTCATGAGGGGTTATTATGTGTGAATCCACATGAAACTCGGCAAACAGTTTTTCTAAAAGCATATCCTATTCTTAAATAATTTTTATTGGCTCCCCCCTACAGCGTTATATTAACAATATCCTTAGACATCACATGCTGTGGTCCCTTTATTCCTTCAAATATTTTTCCGGCATCGATATAACCGGATCGGAGGTATAAATTATAGGCAACTTCATTGTCCAAATTAACGCCAAAGACGATTTCATTGACCTCGGCAAAGTGAAGCTTAACAAAAGAAGGCAGTAATGACATTGCTTCCTTTGCTACTCCTTTTCCCTGAAATTGAGGCATAACAGAAAGCGCTCTTAGCAGAATCGATTTCGCATTATCAGTATACATAAAGCGGTCTTCTGAAAGATCTAAAGAAAAAAATCCTGCAGGCTTTTCGTTATAAAGGATACAGTACTGGAAACGATTTTCTTTATTCAAAATCAGAGGATCCTTCAAAATCCTTCTTGGCAAATCTGTAAACTGAGCTTGCACTTCGTCCAGTTCATAAGAACTGAGGTCGGTAAAATACTTTTCGTGATATAGTGCAATCTTAACCATAATATGATGACCATTTGCGTTAGAACAAAGATAAATTCTTTCTTTAAACATATACAGACATCGCGTATTTCTTTATGCTACATAGCATTTTTAAACACCAATAAGCACGTCTCTTTAACTTTTCATATTGTTTGGTATTGATTTTTTGTCAATTTTGTAAAAAAACGAATGGAAGCAGTTTTCACAAAAGTCACAGCAGATTGGAATAGAAAGCCTTATTTCGACTACTTTTATCATACGATTAAAACGAAGTACAATATTACCCATCATATCGATATAACAGTTTTCCGTGAACGCATAAAAGATAGTAAACTTAAATTCTACCCTTCTTTCCTTTATCTTATCATGAAAGCGGTCAATCAAAATGAAGCGTTCAGAATGTCATTTAATGAAGCTGGTGATTTAGGCATATGGAATTTTGTAAATCCGTCGTACACTATCTTCCATGAAGATGACAAAACGTTCTCCGACGTATGGAGTACCTACAAACCTACTTTCACAGAGTTTTATGAACAAGTAACTACTGATATCGAAAAATATAGGCATGTAAAAAAAATCAAAGCGAGAGAGGGTCGACCAGCTAATTTTTGTCCTATTTCAGTACTCCCATGGCTGAGTTTTGAAAGCTTCAGTCAGGATACCTACCACGAAAGTAATTTTCTCTACCCTATTATACGCTTTGGAAAGTATTATGAAAGAGATTCTAAGTGGCTTATTCCTATTTCAATTTTTGTTAATCATGCCGTTGCTGACGGTTACCATACCTGCAAATTAATCAATGATATAGAAGCATTTGGCAACGAGATCAACGACTGGATTTAAGGTTCATGAATGTTAGGAGCTATTTCTTATCGAAGCGATTTTTATACCTATCTTTAAATGCAGAAGGTGTCTCGCCTGCCAATTTACGAAAGAGCTTATTAAAATAGGACACGCTTTCATATCCTACTTTATAACATACCTCTGAAATTGTTTCTTCCCTTAACAGATGGGTTTTTGCGACATTAATACGGTATTGATTCACAAAATCTGTAAAAGTAATATCCGTATGTCGTTTAAAGTATCGACAAAAAGCAGAAGGACTCAAATGAACTTTGTCCGCGATCTCATTGACATCAGGCTTCTTATTGTAATTTTCATAGATATAATCATATATAGTTCCCATACGTATCTTATCATTCAGGAACCATTTTACACGAGTATCCTCTTTGTTTAGGACTTCTACGTCATTACATTCCGATAAAATATGCAATACCTCAATCATACCGAGGTAAGAACTTAAATAGTCGTTGTTATCCAGACTTTTTAGCTTTTCTATCGCTTTTTTCTTTGTCTCCCCACTAAATGCCAGACCTAGAAAAGACCGTTCCAACATCCCTATAATTCCCTGAAACTCTGGTGTACCTCCTAAAATCTCTGATAGTATAGAAATTCTGAACTGAACTACGATTTGCTTATAATCGGTATCAATACCATAATCAAAATTGAGATGGGGTACATTCGGTCCTATCAATACAAGATCACTGTCCATAAAACCTGATATGTGCTTTCCGACATGTCTAATTCCGTTAGTAGCTTCTACATACACCAATTCGATTTCCGGATGATAATGCCAATAAAAATAATTTTTGAAGCTCGGTGAAAACAATCTAAAGGAACGTCCATCTTCAAAAAAACACTCTTCTTTCTGAATCTTCATGTCCTATACAATAAAATATAAACGATAAATATAGTAAAAACAGTCAATACAGAGCAAGAATAGGTCATCTGAGATAAAACAAAAGAAAGATAACCTCACCAACTTTGTATCAATCTAATGGTAAAAAAATATAATTATGAAAAAGGAATCATTAAACAACAAAGAAAAGAAAGAAGCATTATCCAATCCCTCTGTAGGCAAAAGTAGTAAAACCAGATTAAACGACCGTAGTAATGGAGAACCTTTGCGTATACTCAGTGAAGAGGACTGGGCTTTCTGGAAAGAAAATGGATACGTCGTGGTTAAAAATGCTATTCCGAAGGAACACGCAAAAAAACTTGCTGACTACCTATGGGAATATGAAGGTAAAAAGCCTAATGATACCACAACTTGGTACAAGTCGGCCGCCAAAATAGAAATGGCTGAATTAAACAACACAGGTATGGTTGAGATTTATAACCATCAATACCTTTGGGACAATAGACAGTTTCCCAAAGTACATCAGGCGTTTGCTGATATATGGGGGACAGAAAAACTTTGGGTTACTATTGACAGAGCCAATCTTAATTTCCCTATTCAACCAGGACATGCCTACAAAGGGTTTATACATTGGGATTATGACCCCGAAACAGACCCTCAAAATGTTCAGGGTGTGCTTGCTTTAGCGGACCAAACTGATGAGAACATGGGAGGTTTCCAATGCATTCCGGAGCTATTTAGAACGTACGACACTTGGAAACTGAATCAACCTAAAGATAGAGATTATTTTAGACCTGACACTACAGGCTTTACTCCAACAAAAGTAAAGATGGAGGCTGGAGATTTATTAATTTTCCACTGCAGACAACCACACGGTATTAGAGCAAATAATAGCGACAAAGTCCGTATTGCCCAATACATCTCTATGATGCCTGCTGAAGAAGACAATACAGAAATGCAAGACTGGCGCGTTCGCTCGTGGAGAGAAAAAATTGTACCTCGCGGTTATGCTTTTCCTGGAGATCCTTTAGAAAGGGAAAAAACACAACCTGTAGCAGAGCTGAGCGAACTTGGCAAAAAGCTTTTAGGACTGGTTAAGTGGTAAATCATTCTTTTATTATAACAACGGTGCATAAATGGCACCGTTGTTATAATTTTAACTACTGATATCGAAAAATATAGGCATGTAAAAAAAATCAAAGCGAGAGAGGGTCGACCAGCTAATTTTTGTCCTATTTCAGTACTCCCATGGCTGAGTTTTGAAAGCTTCAGTCAGGATACCTACCACGAAAGTAATTTTCTCTACCCTATTATACGCTTTGGAAAGTATTATGAAAGAGATTCTAAGTGGCTTATTCCTATTTCAATTTTTGTTAATCATGCCGTTGCTGACGGTTACCATACCTGCAAATTAATCAATGATATAGAAACATTGGGCAACGAGATCAACGACTGGATTTAGATTCCTGTTTTACCCCCCAAGCATCATACACATTACCTTTGTTGTCTTGGAAAGTAACATTCGGCATAGGTGAATCCTTTACTTTTCTGAACCCTTCCACATCGGGAACATCTATCTTTTTGTTTGTGTAATAAACAAATCGGTCATCCTTACCGACTCGCCCATCCAAGAGCTGATACGTTTCGGGATTGGCTAGCGGTATGACCTCGAGGTTATAATATATGTGCTTTTTATCTTTGGCTATCAGTTCTGTTTTCGTTTTGAACAGTACTCGCAATGTCTTCGGATCTGCACCTGGTATTGGACGCCCAAAGAGAAACACCTCTTTCTGGGTTTTCAAAAGGTCATCGTCTACGACTTCAATCGGAAGGCTATTGGGAGAAAGGGGACTTTTTATAACTCCCTCTTTTTTAAAAGGCTGAAAATAAAACAGCTTATTACCATCAACTAATACGTATTCATTATTTACTTTTTCTGCTTCCTTCAACGATTTATCCACCACCAAAAACAGTTCTCCGTTATCGAGATACAGTTTTTCATCATCTTTCATAAAGCGGGCATTGAGAATCTGAAAACTTTTGTAATCCACTGAAATAAGGCGATTACGGTAATAATAATGGTTTCTGTCTTTTGCAAAACCAGTTGCAGGGGCATCTAGTCTTTGAAAAGTAAAAGGGTCGGCTTGTTCGATGATGGATAATACGTCTTCTCCTCTCCTATTAAAATCTATATCATCTCCCATATAACAATATACGTGGGATTTATCTTTAGGTATTCCCTTTTCTACCTGAAAGGAGTTCAAATCTATATGCTCCTGTTTACTTCCTCGAAAAAACACATGACGGCTATCTTTTCCGTAAGTTTCTGCAAGCGGTTGAAAAGATTGTGGATCTGCATCCATTTTCTTACTTCCTCTTTCAAAACTATTGCCGCCCGGAATAAAATAGACATTTCCTTGTTTCACATAATATGATTCTGATTTGCTGGCATCGATTACTTTACCGCAGGAACTACAAGTGACCAACATTACCAACCAATTTATACCGGAGAATATCTTCTTTCGCATAGTTTTCTAAAATGTATTCTAAAACTAGTAATTACCTTATTAAGCATAGCGTATCTTTTACGATTCGTTTTATGTGGTTTATGATACGATATGAGCAGGACTTTATATTAAGACACAATTGTGTTGCTTGTAATAGCAAATTTATGTAGGTTTAAAACGAATTTTCACGAGACAATTAGATAAAAGAAGATATCCGATGATCAACAAAGATCCAATGAAAGAGTTGGCCTCACAGCTTCGCTGCCCATCGGGGGATCAGGCAGAGGCTATTGCCGACAACATGTCGACCTCCAATCAAGCTATGATTCAAGAAGCCATTTCTGCATTGACATTGGAAGACAAAAGCATTATACTTGAAATTGGTTTTGGAAGCGGAAAACATATTGCCCAACTCCTTGATATAGCACCTGACATAAAATACCATGGCATAGAAATTTCCGAAGCGATGCTTAACCTTGCTATCTGTCACAACCAATCTGCTGTCGATTCTGGTAGAGCTCAATTCGCTAAAGTAGATGGCAGTGGCTTAATACCCTATTCTGATAATTATTTTACGCATATTTTTTCTGTGAACACCTTGTATTTCTGGCCTGACATGGAGTTTTCATTAAGAGAAATACACCGTACGCTACAAGACGGAGGTCAGCTGGCCCTCACTTTTGTAGAAAAGGAATTTGGATCAAAGCTTCCTTTTACGCAACACGGATTTTCACTATATACGGACGATGAAATAGCTGAACATCTTTATCAGATTGGATTTGAAGATATTCAATCAATGACATACACGGATGATACAACGAGTAAAGATGGTACACCTGTAAAACGTACTTTTCTAACGGTGTATGCCGTGAAAAGTGAGCACGATTAATCGTTTGGCTACATAATGCTAAAATGCCTAAACATCATTAGTCCACCGATTCCTATAGAAATAAATGGGTAACCTTTTTGCAATGGCATCATATAGTCATAACCAATCCTACAATTAAACAAAGCCTGATATTCAACATACAGGTGTGGACTGACGCGAAATTGATTATCCATACCTTTATTAAAATCAAAGAGGTATCCGGTATGCACATTGGCTGAGACCAAAAAGTCTTTATATCTATTATCAACGATATACCGAACAAATCCGACCTGTGGTGCTAATCCTGAAGGTTGTTTTGGGTTTTTACTACTGTAGTCTACGCCTACCGTAAAATCGTAATTCTTATCCCTATCAAACACGACTGGCACATTGAGAGCCGCCTGGAACATCGGCCTCTTGTCTTGTTTCATCCCCAAGCTAAATATTTGGGCGGAAGCCTTGGAAATAGTAAATATCCCAAGCAGTAATAGGTACAGATAATAGCTCTTCATAAATTGAGACTCTACAATATATATGCCTTAAATTTATATTTGCAGGTTTATTTTAGTGAATAGCCTATTACAATCCGAACATTAGTCTGTAAAAATTGAACATTCCTTTCTATAGGGAAAGGTTATCTTTGTATACTTCTCACACAAGGTTACCAAAAAAAGTACGATGAAATTACCTTTTGAATCCTATAATCCAGCTTGGAAAACAATGTTTGAAGGGCTTAAAGAAGAACTTAGCGAAATGCTGTTGGTTCTTTCTCCCCTTATCGAACATATCGGAAGTACGTCTGTGGAAGGTCTCTCCGCCAAACCAATCATCGATATTATGATTGGTGTATCAGACTATAGGGACTTGGATAGGGTGCCTCTATTTTTGAATAATGGAAGTTATGTGTATTATGAAAAATACAATGAGGATATGCCCTACCGTAGATTTTTTGTACGGTTGACAGCGAATGCCAAAGAACTGGGACTAATGGAGGTTATCGGAAAAGAAGATGATATCCCAGAGCAGATGCATGACCATAGTTTGCGCATGGCGCATGTCCATGTAATCCCTACGGATTCGGAACATTGGTTGAGGCATATTGCATTTCGTGATTACCTCCGGGCCCATCCTGCAATTGTACAGGAATACCAAACATTGAAAGAACGTCTAACACAACAGGAATGGAAGGACGGCAACGATTATAATGCGGGAAAAGACGTATTTTTAAAGAGAGAAGAACAAAATGCCCTTAGGTGGTATAAAGAATCTGAAGAGTAATGACACAAGAAAACATAGAAATAAACGGAGCCACTTATACGCTCCATACACAATATCAACAGGAAGAAAGTTTACGTTTGGAATTCAACCGAATGACCTACAGCTTTTGGGATTTTGATTTTGAAAACTACTATCAATCGGGCTACTGGGATGATAGCTGCATACTGTACTCCCTCTTTGATGGGGCTAAAATTGTATCCCATGCTACCGTGAGTCTCTTTGATGCGGAGGTACTTGGTGAATCCAAAACATTGTTGCAAATCGGCACGGTAATGACGGATGAATCATATCAGAAAAAAGGCCTTGGGCGTTTTCTGATGGAACGTATACAGGATGATTTTAAAGAAAAGAGTGATGGCATGTTCTTATTTGCCAATGAAACTGTACTTGATTATTATCCAAAATTCGGCTTGGTCCCAGCTCCGGAATTTATCGCTGTAAAGCAGTTGGATACCCCGATGATTAGTCAGAAGCTATCGAATCGAAAACTGAACCTTGATATTGTCGAAGACTTACATCTATTCGAAGGCTTGATAGAACGCAACGTTACCAATAGTGCAGTGAGCTGTAAAAGCAAAGGACTTAGCCTATTCTATACTTATGCTTATCCAGAAATGGGTTTTAAAGATTCGATTTACTTTATTGAAGCGCTAGAGTGCGCTGTGGTAGTTGAACTAGAGAACAGCACTTTGCGTATCGTTGAACTGTTTAGCACGAGTAAGGTTAAGCTACAGGAGGTCATTGCTGCATTACAGGATTTCACTTTTGATAGGGTATCCCTGGGTTTTACGCCCCTTCAGGATGGATTCGATTTTGAGCCATGGCAGGATGATGACTTGCATCTCTTTGTCTCGCCCAATCTGAGACAGGCTTTCGAAGAACACAAACTTATCATCCCATTCTTATCACACACGTAACATAGACTTGAAATATATGCAAATACGAAGATTAACGAATCAGGATATTCCGGACTTGCTCCTTGCCATCAATGGTGCCTTTGCGGACTACATAGTGCCTTTCCAACTTAACAGTGAGCAGCTGGATTTTAAAATGACATCCGAAGACATTCAAATGGACTATTCGGTCGGTGTTTTTGAAGATGGAACATTGGTCGCATTTATAATGCATGGGGTACGTCCTTTGGATAATGGCTATAGGGTATATAATGCAGGAACTGGTGTGTTGCCTGATTACCGAGGGAAGGGGCTTGTGGGACAGATGTACGCTTATATCGTTCCTTTTCTTCAGGCTCAGGGTGTTAAAGAAATGGTTCTCGAGGTTATAGAAAGTAATCAGTCTGCTATCCGTGCGTATGAAAAAGAAGGTTTTACAATAAAACGTAAACTATTGTGCTTTTCGGGTCCTCTGAAAGAATCTAAAGGGAATAACACAGCATTACTAAAGCCTTTGTCTTCGCTCCCTTGGGATACGCTATCGGATTTTTGGGATATTACACCAAGCTGGCAAAGTGATACCCGAAGTATGCAACTTGTACCTCCATCTATTCTCGGGGCTTTTATAGCGGACGAACTAGTGGGCTACGTTCTTTTTAATACGACGAAAAGAAGAATATACCAACTCGCCGTAAATCCTAACCAACGCCATAAAGGAGTGGCCCAACAGCTTATTACAGCTATACGGCAGCAGATTCCAGCGGAATCCATACAAATAAACAATGTGGACGAAGCTGCTGCTGATTTAAAACAATTCTTAGAAAAACAAGGGCTTCAAAATGATATTAATCAATTGGAGATGACCAAAAGTATTTAAGTCCATGATACGATTAGCAGAAGAACAAGACTATGACCGTATGGTCGATATTTGGTTGAATGCCTCTATCAAAGCGCATCACTTTATCCCTGAAGGATATTGGAAAGATGGGACTTCTGATATGAAGGAAATCTATCTGCCTCAAAGTCAATCTTGGGTGTATGAGGATGAAAGCGGCAGTATACAGGGATTTGCATCGTTAGTAGATAATCACATCGCAGCTTTATTTGTGGCTACCGATCAACAGGGCAATGGCTTGGGTTCTCATCTATTACGATTTGTAAAAACAAAATCAAGGCTGTTGACATTAAATGTCTATGCGGAGAATAAGGTTGCTGTTGATTTCTACCGGCACCATGGTTTTCAGGTGGATGAAGAACTCGTAGATGAAGCGACTTCTGCCAAAGACCTTAAGATGAGCTGGAACAGTAATTTATTATAACAATCGATAACAATGAACGAGTCCCTACAACATTTTTACCTAGATAAAGAGGAGCCAAACAAAGGCTGCCTACTTGCTTTAAGAACAATTATATTGGGGCAAGACTCGGCTGTTATGGAGACTACTAAATATGGAATGCCTTGTTTTTGTTATAAGAACAAGGCATTCTGTTATCTCTGGATGGATAAAAAAGTGAATGCTCCTTATATATTGGTGGTAGAAGGCAAGCTGTTGGAACACCCATTATTGGAAACCGGCGAACGTTCACGAATGAAAATATTACGGGTAAATCCCAATGAAGACTTGGACCTAGAAGTTATTACTGAAATCCTCAAACTGGCTTTAGACCTATACCGCAATGGAACCATCAAGACTAAAGGTTAAGAATAAGCTATTTGCTGTCCTAAGCTTGCTTCTGTCATCTTGACATACTGAAAACAACCAGCAGCAAGAGAATAGCAAAGAATAGATAACGCCAAGCCAAATCCCCCTGTGTAGAAACCTGGGTACCTAAAGAAATCAAGGATCCTGATATCGAAGTTATAATATACACCAATCCGCCCATCAGTCCTCCAGCTGTGCCGGCATTAGTAGGGAAGAACAACATACTACTGGTAAAAAAGGTAGTAAACAATACGCCAGAGATAATGTGAATAAGGAATGCAAAGCCTACCATAACGAAAATACTTTCATAAAACATACTAACTCCTAAGAGGCCTATTATAGCGACTAACTGTACGGCTATGGGAATTCCAATTCGTTTATTAAATGGTTGATTCATCCGTTTCTTAGCAATAAATCCTCCTACTCCCCAGGAAAAACCAAGGAGTAAGGTACAATAGCCTATCGCTACAGAAGTATAGTGAAACGTATTTTCAATGATAAAAGGACCTGTGATATTAAATAGCATCACGATAGAATAGCTAATTCCCAAAATCAAAATGCCTAACATGAACTGCTTATTCTGTAGCATGGACTTATAGACAGATACTGTTTGACTTAAATTTATCTTCTTCTTTTCCGCAATATTTTTTTCAAT